>CAZKOC010000072.1:7307-8997 GCA_964554275.1 uncultured Weeksellaceae bacterium | reverse complement strand
GGATTGTAATTGGTTTCCCATTTTACATAACCCGGCATGAACAGGCCATTGTAGTTTTTGCGTTCAGTAAACATGAAAACCGTTTCACCATAGCCGAAAATTCCGGCCTGTACAATTTCACCGTTTTCGTCAGACGTAACTTTTGGCTCCATAAAAGATTCCGCACCACGCTTGGTCGTTTCTTCATAGGCACTACGGGCATCTTCTACCCAAAGCGCTATAATTTTCACACCATCGCCGTGTTTTTTTACGTGTTCACCTATGGGAGAATCAGAGTTCAGTGCAGTGGTTAAAACCAAGCGGATTTTATCCTGTTTCAGTACGTAAGAAGCTCTGTCTTTCAACCCGGTTTCCAATCCGGCATAAGCTTCAGACTGGAATCCGAAAGCCGTTTTGTAATAATGAGCGGATTGTTTTGCATTTCCTACATAAAATTCTACATAATCTGTTCCCAAAAGAGGCAGGAAGTCCTGCGCTCCTTCAAATATTTTTTCTAAGCCGTATTCTACGCTTTTTAATTCTTGTGACATGATTTAATTTTTTAATTTAATGTACTAAACAATTGATTAATTGATTTTAAGCTAGTTAAATAATCAATTAGACCACATTGCCCGATGTAAAACAGAAAGTAAAACCCGATTGTACATATTTTCAAAGATACAAATTTATAGAACAGATATCAACTGAAATGAATTTTAATAAAAACTAATTTCTATGAGGAAATAATGGGGTATTGCATATTTTTTCCCAAGTTCTTCAGGAGGGGTACCGGATTGTGCGACCTCACAATAGGTAGCACTGCCATCTTCTCTCATATAGGGTGTCATATAAGTTAGAACGTAGTGCGGTTCATTTAAATTTATATTGACTTGTCTTTGAACGCCAAGGAAATCCTTGAGCACATAATCATCTTTTAGAGGAGACTGGATAGGGTATTTTTTAGTTGAACCAAATCCATTAAATTGAAATTGAATTTTAAGGTCGTTTCCTTCTATTTTGGTAAAAACATAAAATTGCAAGCTGTCATTCTTTATTCTAAAGTATTCATCTTCTGCTGAATTAAAAATGGTTGAAGTGTTTTTTAAATTTCCATTTTTAAATTCTTTACAAATCAATCTAAAATTTTTTTCATTTAGGCCATTTCCTTTAAATGTAAATTTTTCTGTGCCAATATCTTCGAATCTATAAAGCCTCTGAATATCAGCATTATTCGTGCTTTCATCAATTCTCATTGAAATTTGTTCCTGTCCATTCAATGAATATTGGATTAGCAATAAAAAACTAAAAATAAAGCATAGTTTATTCATTCCATAAATCTAATAATAAAAATGCTTTGGAAAAACCTTTTCCGGTTTCTGTCTTAAAATATTCAGATAAAACCATGATTTGAGGAAACCATATCCATAGCAACAAAATTGAATCAAAGTTGTGAAAACAGATTGGAAACCAACTTTCAGGCTTTTGAATTTAAATGTAGAAAGTATTAGTATAAGAGAGAAATAAACAAAAATAATTATACCTAAAATGAACTCAATTGTTAACCATTTTGATACCAAAGGATTGTTGTGGTTCAAGAAAAAATTTTGTTTTATAGTAAATTTGTAATAATAGTATAAAGGCCAACCAGGCGTAATTAAAGAAATAATCCAATACACAAAACCTATCAAAAACAAACTCGGAAACCAAAAAG
>CAZKOC010000072.1:0-7297 GCA_964554275.1 uncultured Weeksellaceae bacterium | reverse complement strand
GTTGGTTGAGAATAGGGCGTGCAACACCAAACTGATAAACCTGCTTCGCAAACTGTTTAAATGAAGTCCGTCTTTTATGGAAAACTTTCGCGTCAGGAAACAATCGGGTTTCAAAACCATTTTTCCACAAAGTCATACTCAAGTCAGGATCTTCGCCTATGCGTAAATTTCCAAATCCACCTGTTTTCAAAAATGCTTCCTTACTGATTCCCATATTGAAACTTCTCGGCTGAAACTTCCCAATGTGTTTTTTACCGCCCCGGATCCCGCCTGTTGTAAGGAATGAGGTCATCGAAAACGAAATAGCTTTTTGCAGGTCGGAAAAATTTTCATCTGCCGCGTCGGGGCCGCCATAAGCATCTGCATAATTTTCTGTTAATTCTTTACGAATGATTTGGATGTAATTTTCGGGAGCAATCGTATCTGAATCCAAAAAGATGAAATAATTTCCTTTTGCGCGTTCCATTCCGAAATTCCTTGATTTTCCGGGACCGGAATTCTTTTTGTAGAAATATTGCAGGTACAATTGATTTTCAAATTCCCTGACTACATTTTCTAATTTTTCAGGCGAACCATCATCCACTACAATTACTTCAAAATCTTTATCAGATTGTTGCGTCAGACTTTGTAACAATTCGGCAAGTTCATCAGCTCTTTGATAAACCGCAATGATAATGGAAAAATTCAGTCCCCTCAATTGAGAAATTTTTTATCAAATTAAACTTAAATTCAGATTCAAACAAAACTAATTCAGTTTTCTTTTTCTTTCCCTAAGTTCATTAACTTTCTTATAAGCCGTGTAATGAGAGGGATTCTATTACCTAACTCTCAATAAAAATTAAAAATAAAGCCCGAATTACTCCGGGCTTCTTTCATTTTATATTTTTGGCGTATCACTCCAGCCATTGTTTTATTTCTTGATCACTTTTTTAGTGATAGTTCCTTCATCGGACTTTATATAAACCATGTAAACACCGGAAGGATTTGATTTGAAATCTATGCTTTCTGTGTTGCTTAATGATTTGAAATCATTTTGATAAACAATTTGCCCCATTGGATTAAATACCTTTATGTTCACATTGTTAAGCTTATCATTAACCCGTATGTTCAAATTATCAACAACAGGATTCGGATAAACAGAAACTGATTTGTTTAAATCCATTTCATGCGTTGCCATTTGAGAGTTAGCTCCCGTGATTATCAAAGCATAATTTTGAGAACCGTCGGTCAAATTTCCTTTGTGAGAAATTGTAATTGTATATTGCTGCCCCGCGACCGGGTTTTCAACATAAACCTGTTCAATGTTATCTACAACATTATCACCCTGAGTTGCAGCCGCCGCAGGATTTTCAGGATCTAATTTCCATGGAAAATAAGTATTTCCGCCATTTGTGATTCTCAGGTCCAGGTCATTAACCAACTTAGGAGTTCTGTCATTCAATACAACCTGTGCACTGGGGGTCCCTGCCGGGTCCAACCATGTAATGCTCGCTTTCAAAGGTTCATCTCCAAGCGCCGTAACAGTTATGGTTTCAGTCCCGCCATTCGATAAAATTTTATTTTGAACAAATGAATTTTGATTTACATTTAGAAAAGTTTCAGCTGCGGCCAGTGCATCAATTAACCCCCATCCGAATTGATAGTCAGGACCTAAATTAGCCCCTGACTCATTGGCTGTATGGGTCAGAAGTCCTCTCATCATATCAGATCTTAAATAAGAAGTTCCACCTGATTGCTCTTTGGCAATTTGTTGTAACAAAACACCAACCCCTGTAGCTGCCGGAGATGAAAATGAAGTTCCCGCCCAAGAAGAGTAGGACGTATTTGATACAGCTGTGGGTGATAAAACACCACTTCCTATAGCTGTAACGTCTGGTTTGATCCTTCCATCATCAGTGGGGCCATTTCCGGAAAACCAGGTAACAACAACATCAGAGGGTTCATTATAGCGGTTATCTCCTCCTAAAGGATTAATTGCTCCTACTATTATAATGTTTTTTGCTGTAGAGCCTGCGAATGTCAAACAATCATATCCGCCGGTGGCAACACAATCTTTCGGCCTTACCGTACCATCATCTATCATAACCCAATTTCCGTTTTCATTAAAGGCATAGTGGTTTACCGTACCGTTTGGTCCCTCGCTTCTGTTGTTTCCTGAAGATTTAAATATACTGTATTGCGGGGCATTGTAAGCAATGTTATCATAAGTAGCATCTGTAGGATGGTAAAAACCAAATAGCGCTGACTCGGTTTCAGAAAGGTGAGGGTAGCCATACCAATACCATTCACCACTTCCATTCTCATACCAGCCTGTGAGAGATCCATAAGAATGGTTTGATACCATATAGTCGGCATTTTCCTCAAGAGCTGCTTGCGAAACCATCTCATTTGTTGTACTTCCTATTGTGAAATTCATAGATTTTAAACTGGCTCCATTTGCAATTCCCTTTGCCGAAGGACTTACCCCGGCTGCTATTATCACACCGGCAACACCGCTCGCGTGGTCAGACATAGTTCCGTTTTCTATGATTGTCACCCGGTCCGTGAATTCCTGATGCGTGGTTCTAACCGTTCCGCCATCCCAGATATAGACCGTCATGCCATCTCCTGTTACAGCAACACCCGGAATGGTATTATTGTACAGATAATCTACATCCATAGAGTTAATCTGAGATTGACTGTCTGAAGCAACGTAAACAGGGATTCCATTGTAAAATCCTTGAAAATTAACCCCCTCACCAAAATTATGTTCAGTCAGATTATTTCTTTCATAGGTTTTTGCTTCGTCATAAATGGCTTGTTCTTCAACTGCTATTTTTTGCAATTCTTCTTTATTAACTTTTTGTTGTGCATTAACCAGAATACCCATAATAAATATGGGAATGAGTAATTGTTTTTTCATTTTGCTTGAATTAAACTTTATTGACTTCAAATATAGAAACTTTGGCTGTGAAATGCCCATAGTTGATAGTTAATCTTTTACCCTGAATCTTTTCTATAGTACCCACGCTCTGGCTGTCTTTTATCTTTACCCGATCGCCAATCTTTAAGTTTTCGATGGATTGTTTGATTTCTTTTTCTTTCTTTTCTTCTAAAGATTTTTGTTTTTCTTTTATGACTGATGTATTTTCTTTGAGTTCTTTCTGAATTTCTTTCTGGACGATTTTTTCTTTCTTTTTCTCAATAGAATTAATGGGATTTTTTTTGGAATTTTCCATTTCGACCCATTTCAAAAACTGGTTGATAAGTGTTTTTTTATTTTTTGATTTCAGATAGGCATCAGCCAATTCATTCATTTTCTTTCCGACCTGAAGCGTTTTTAATTCATTGTCATAGACTTGCTGGAAATCCACTAATTTTTGTTGAATTTTTTTCTGGATTGATTCTAATTCCTTTGATTGTTCTTCAGATGAAATTTTTAATTCTTCCACTTCATTTTTTGTTTTCTGAATGTGGAATTTTTCCTGTTGAAGTTTTAATATTGTTTTATCCAAACGGACTTTGTCCTGTTCAACTTTCTTTTTTGCACGGTTAATTAACCTGAAAGGAATTTTATTTTTTTCGGCAACTTCAAATGTGAAAGAACTTCCGGATTGCCCAATTTCCAGCTGATACAAAGGGGAGAGGGTTCGTTCGTCAAATAACATACAAGCGTTGATGGCTTCCGGTAGTTCCTCGGCTACCAGTTTTATGTTGGTGTAATGTGTGGTGAAAATTCCGAATGCTTTACGTTCATAAAATTCTTCAAAGAAAACTTCAGCCAGAGCACCTCCCAATTCAGGATCAGAGCCCGTTCCGAATTCATCTACCAATAACAAACTGTTTTCGTCCACGTTTCGGATGAAATAAGACATTTGTTTCAGTCGGTAGCTATATGTGCTCAGTTGATTTTCTATGGATTGATTATCTCCGATGTCTGTAAAAATCTTACTGAAAAATCCTATTTTTGATTTTTCGTGAACGGGAATCAGAATTCCACTTTGAATCATTAATTGATTAAGCCCGATGGTTTTCAGCGTTATGCTTTTTCCGCCGGCATTGGGCCCGGAAATGATGATGATTCTTTGGTTTTTATTTAAGGTAAAAGTCTGTGGAAATGTTTTTATCTTTTTTTGCTGATTGGAAAGAAAAAGAAGCGGATGATAAGCATTCTTTAATTCCAATGTTTTTTCTTTTGTGATTTCAGGTAAACAGGCATTAATCGTCAAAGCAAATTGAGCTTTGGATTGTGTAAAATCAAGATATTCCAAAAGCTCTTCATATTCTTCCAGCAAAGGTTTATAAATAGCAATTTTAATTGTCAGATTTTTAAGAATTTTGATGACTTCTTTGTTTTCTTCTTCTTTTAATTCATCCAGTTCCCGTTGAGGTTTTTGTACACTTTCGGGTTCTATAAAAGAAATAGAGCCTGTTTTAGAAGTTCCTAGAAATCTTCCTTTTACTCTTTTTCGCATCGCTGAATTTACCGCCAAAACTCGTCTGTCATCTATTACAGACTCTTTTATGTCATCTAAAAATGACTGATTTGCGTTGATAGATTTATTGAATAACTCAGTAATTTTACCCGAAAGTAATTTCATTCTTTTCCGAATAGAATGTAATTCAGGGCTTGCATCATCTTTGATCTCGCCATGTTTGTTGAAAACCGAATCAATTTCGGTTACGATTATTTTTTCAAATATTATTTGAGAAACTATTTTTTGTAATTCGGGAAAATATTCTTCAAATTGAGCTATGAATTTAGTTATTTCCTTTATCTGTAATGAATTGGATTTGATTTTGAAAAATTCTTCCACAGTCAGATAATAATTTTCAATTTCTAATCTGGGCAGAAAATCTTTCATATAATGAAACTCCGAAAATGGAATTTTGTTTTCGCTTTCTATGCTCGTGAGATATTCATTCGTGGTTTTTAAATCACTGATTAATTTTTTTTCATCATGATAAGGCTTCAAATTCAAAATCATTTCTGAAGTCCTTTCTGTAAATGAAAATTCGGAAATTTTCTCCAAAATTTTTGGAAATTCCAAGTCCTGTAAAGTCTGTTCGGATACCTGCATTGATGCAAAATTAAACTATATTTGAATAAGAAAAATTTTAAATCTAAATGTGGAAAAAATCAATGCCTGAGAGAGATTATTATGCAGTTATCTTTTCTTCGGAAAAATCCGGTGATTTGGAAGGTTATCAGGAAATGGACGAGTTGACGATGGAACTTGCCTGGCAACAAAACGGATTTCTGGGTTATGAAAGCTGCAGCAATGGAAATAAAAGTGTATTTATTTCGTATTGGGAAAGTAGGGAAGCAGTTGATGATTGGCGAAAGAATATGGTACACATTCAGGCGAAATCTAATGCTAAGCAATGGTACAAACGGTATTTGAGCCAGATTTGTAAAGTGGAGAACAGTAAATTATTTGAACAGTAAAATATGGATGTAAAAATAGAATCTTCCTGGAAAGAAGCTTTAAAAGACGAATTTGAAAAACCCTATTTTTCGGCTTTGGTCGATTTTGTGAAGTCAGAGTATAAAACACAAACAATTTATCCGCCCGGAAACAGGATTTTTTCCGCTTTTGATTTCACTCCTTTTGATGAAGTGAAAGTTGTAATTATTGGCCAGGATCCTTATCATGGGCCGAATCAGGCAAATGGTTTGTGTTTTTCTGTTTCAGACGGTGTCCGTCAACCACCGAGTTTGCAAAATATATTTAAAGAATTGAATTCAGATTTAGGTGTACCGATTCCTGTTAATGGGAATTTGGAAAAATGGGCAAAACAGGGAATATTGCTGCTCAATGCAACTTTGACAGTAAGAGCCTCACAGGCCGGTTCACACCAAAATAAAGGTTGGGAGATATTTACTGACGCAGTGATACAAAAACTTTCAGATGAAAAAGAAAACCTGGTTTTCATTCTTTGGGGTTCCTATGCGCAAAAAAAGGGAAGTGTAATAGATATTTCCAAGCATTTTATAATTAAGTCTGCTCATCCTTCACCATTTTCAGCACACAACGGATTTTTTGGTAGCAAACCCTTTTCCAAAACAAACTCCTATTTAATCCAAAATAAAAAAGAAGAAATTAATTGGTAAAAAATTAGACAATTGTCGTTTTATTGTAGATATATGTCGTATATTTGAGCAAAATAATGAAATGGACGAAAATAATTTAGTAAAAGAAGCAGCAATGCAATACAGGACAACCGGATTCCTGGTCCAGCGAAATCGTTCTGTGCTTATGGAGTGGGTAAGAGGAGGCATCGACTTTGATTTGTTTCAATCTATGGTTTCTAAATTTCCTTTCAGCATAGAGGAATGGTCACAATTTTTACATTTATCAGAACGCACCATTCAACGTTACAAAAAAGAAGACAAAAATTTTGACTCCTTACAATCAGAAAAAATTCTTCAGATTACCTTATTATATCAGAGAGGAGTTGAAATATTTAGTGATAAAAACAATTTCAACTCATGGTTGGAAACAAAGAACGTTGCTTTGGGAAACGTTCAGCCAAAAGAATTGTTGGATAATGCTTTTGGGATTGCATTGTTGGAAGAAGAACTCACACGCATAGAACACGGCATTTTGGCATGATTGTTTACCGGTTAAGCAGGGCAAAGTACTCTAATGACCTTTCAGGAAAAGGAGCTGAACTGGCTGGCGGAAGATGGAACAACAAAGGAACTGCATTGGTTTATACAGGACAAACAATAGCATTGTGTATGACGGAAGTTGCGGTGCATATTTCATTCGGGATCATTCCGTTGGATTATGAATTGATTACTCTGGAGATTCCTGACAAAGAAATTATTGAATTGAAAAAATCGGATTTACCTCCGGATTGGAAGTCGCTTCCTAATTCATATACAACTCAAACGATAGGCGATGACTTTGTAAAGAAAGGTGAATTTTTAATTTTGAAAGTTCCGTCTGCGGTAGTTCAGGGTGAATGCAATTATTTAATAAATCCGTTACATCCAAAAATTAAAAAAATCAGGATCAAGAAAACCGAACCATTTTCTTTTGATCAAAGACTGTTCGTCCGATAGATTATAAATTAGTATTTTTGAAGTCGAATTTAAAACAGCAGAGAATGAAATCATTTATCAAATACGATCCTCAATCAGATTTTTCAATTTATAACATTCCCTTTGGAGTTGCAATCCTGCAGGATGATTCTGTAGTTTGTGTAACACGGGTGGGGGATACGGTGATAGATTTATCGGTCTTATATGAAAAGGGATATTTTGATGAATTTGAAATAGAAGAAAATGTGTTCGAAGCGTTTGGATTAA
>CAZKOC010000071.1:0-9109 GCA_964554275.1 uncultured Weeksellaceae bacterium | reverse complement strand
TTATCGTCATATTCTGCGTCTGAGCATAAATGTCTTTGTTGATGTCATAATTGATTCCCTTGTCCTGAAGGTTCAGCCAATAGAAGAAAATGCCTGTTTTGGTGTAGCGCTGAGTAGCAATCTGTTTCAACGCTGCATTTCTTGAATTCATAAACTGATTTTCCGCTTTAGGCATATTGGTCATCAAATCTTTCATGGCATCCACGGCTTGCGGAAGCTTATTTGCCTGTGTCCCGATGTAAGCATTTACATAATTGTATTTATCTGCCTGGCCTGCATTTGAATAAAAACAATAAGCGGAGTAAGCCAGTGACTTGGATTCTCTGATCTCCTGGAATACGATGGATGATAATCCTGAACCAAAATATTCATTAAAAATCCCGGAAGAGGGAAGTAAATTTTTATCGAATTGATTTTCTCTTGCGCGAAGCGAAATTTCAGCCTGGACCATGTCATAAGGAGCAAAGTAAACTTTACCGTCCGTTGCCGGCTGTGGATATTCCTTTTTAGCAGGAATCGCTTTGTTGCTGCCGAAGTTATGGTATTTGGTCAAAGCCTCTTTGGTCGAAGCTAGATCATTTCCATAATAGAAAATCTGGTGTTTGTAATTAAGGAAATCTTTGATGATCCCGATTAGTTCTTCAGGATTGATGGCACGCAGTTCCTGTTCGCTTAACTGATCTCTGAAACGGCTTTCCGCACCATACATCACATATTGGTTCAATGCATTCTGGATACTGTTTTTCTGTGTTTTGGCATCTCTGCGTCCTTTCAGTATTTGTTCCACGTAATTGTCATAAGCTTCCTTGTCTGCTTTTACATCTGAAAGTAAATGTTCAAACAATTCAATCCCTGCTCCTAAATTTTCCTGTAAGCCACTGATGTAAACATAAGAACGGTAACCTCCGGTTCCTACACCATAATCAATTCCTAATTTGTAGAATTCTTTTTTTATGTCTTCGGGAGAATATTTTGAAGTTCCCAAATAATCCAGATAATTGATTGCCAGTGATAGTTTCTTGTTATGGTCAGAACCCATTTCGGTGATGTAATATACCTGGGAAAGGTTATTTGTTTTGTTTTCTATAAAAGAAAGCGGTGCATTTTTAATCGTTTCTCTTTTGATGGACTTTTCAAAATCGACGAAAACCGGCTGGATTGGTACTTCCTTTATTTTTTGGAAATCTTTGTAAAATTGAGATTCATTTTCACGATTCAAATTAATCGGTGTGATTCCCGGGTTTTCCACGCGAACCAGATCCTTGTTTTCTCCCTGACGTTTGTAAACGATTACATAATTATCCTTGTAATTTTCATTGGCAAATTTCACAATTTCCGATTTTGTGATTTTGGACAATTCATCCAGATCTGCAACGATCTCTTCCCAGCTTTGTTCCTGGATGAATGAATCGTACATAGCCGTCGCCAGCGCGTCTGCATTTTCAAGAACCTGTTCCTGTTGTTTTTTCAAATCGTTGATAACCGCCTGGATCATCCATTCATCGAAATCTCCTTTTTTAATTTTTTCTATTTCCGCCAGAATCAAATCCTTTACCTGATCGAGCGATTGTCCTTCTTTTGGCATTCCGGTAAAGATGTGCGCTGTATAGTCTTTCATGATTTGCGGAGAAGCTCCGGCGTATTGTGCAGTTTGTTTCTGGTTGATGTTCAAATCAATTAATCCTGCCGTACTGTTGCTTAGAAGCATATCCATCAATCTCACCAGTTTGGCATCTTGTGTTTTAGAACCACCCAGTCTGTAAGCAAATTGCAACCGTTCGGCAGAAGGGCTTGCAACTTCTATTTTTTTAACTCCTTTTAAGGGCGCTTCATTTGCTACATAACGTTTCGGTTCCGCCCCTTTTTTGAAATTCCCGAAATATTTATCAATTAATTGAATTGTCGGGTCAAATTCCAAATCACCCACCAGCACAACTGCCATATTATTAGGAATGTAATATTCGTTGAAATAATTATCTATTGCGATCAATGAAGGGTTTTTCAAATGTTCGGAAGTCCCGATGGTAGTTTGTGTGCCGTAGTGGCTCGTTGGAAACATATTTTTCATCAGAGCATAATGAATCAACCTGAAATCGTTATCCTGAGCGCGGTTAAATTCCTCATAAACTGCTTCTAATTCGGTATGAAATAACCTTAAAACCAATTCAGAGAAACGCTCAGATTCTATCATCATCCATTTTTCCAATTCATTGGAAGGAATATTGTTTTTGTAAACGGTCTCATCGAACCATGTATGCGCGTTGGTCCCGGAAGCACCTAACGAAGAAATCAATTTGTCGTATTCATTTGCCACGGCAAATTGCGAAGCGGCATTTGAGATGGAATCTATCTGTTTATAAATTGCTTTCTTCTTTTCAGCATTGGGTTCAGATTTGTGCGCTTCATACAAATCGGAAATTTGTTTCAGCAAAACCTGTTCCTGTTCCCAATTATAAGACCCAATTTTAGAAGTCCCTTTGAAAAGCATATGTTCCAGGTAGTGTGCCAATCCCGTATTGTCTTCCGGATCATTATTGGAGCCGGTTCTTACAGGGATATAAGTCTGGATTCTAGGTTCATCTTTGTTTTGTGCCAGATAAACTTTCAGCCCGTTTGGCAAAGTATAAATTCTTGTTTTAGACGGATCATTCTCAACTGTTTCGTAATTGTAGCCGCTCTTGTCTTTGTGTGTGGTTGTTTTGAATTGCGCAAAAAGAGAAAGCGAAAAAAGCAAACACCCGACAAATGTAATTTTTTTGATCATTTCAATGAATTATAATATTTTTTCAAATATAACTAACTCAATAGAAATAGGCTGATTTTAATTTTTTTTTAATGCTGTGCAACTTTTTTGAAAATTTAGTCGTCTATAAAAGTAGAAGCACATAATTTTGAAAGTCATTTCAATCCATAGAAACCAAAAAGTGGAATTATTGATCCCACAATTGAAAAAGCAGGACCGCCTGGCGCAAAAAGAATTATTTGACCGTCATTCCCGCAAGTTGCTCAGCGTATGCAGAAGTTATATTTCTGACCTGCATCATGCAGAAGACTGTATGCTCAAAGGGTTTGTAAAAATTTTCAAAAACATGGACTCCTATAAATCAGAAGGAAGTTTTGAAGGGTGGATGCGCAGGATTATGGTCAACGAATGCCTGGATTTCATCAAGCTGAATAAAAGTATGGTTTACCTGGACGAATTGGAGGTAAAAGAAGAGCCTGCCGATTTTGAGGAAGATATGACGGGAATTGATGCGCAGGAATTGCTTGATGCGCTTCCTGAAGGTTACAGAACCGTTTTCAATCTTTTTGTTATTGAAGAACATTCGCACAAAGAAATCTCGGAAATGCTTTCTATCAGTGAAACGGCCTCGAAAACACAGTTGTTTAGAGCTAAAAATAAATTAAAGGAAATTGTTTTGAGCCAGCGAAATATTTCCAATGAAGCCGAAGGTTTTCAAAATTAAAAATGACAATGAAAAATATAGAAAATCAAATCAAACAGCAACTGGAAAACCGGGAAATCCCGGTTTCCGAAAATGCCTGGGACAAATTGTCCGGAATGATTGAGGAAAACCCGGCCGATACATTGAACGGCACCGGAACAATCTATAATCAAACAAAAAAAATCCGATTGGGAAAATGGGGGTTATATTATGTGGCTGCCTCTGTGGTGGTTTTAATTTCTCTTTTTGTGGCGAATCCTTTTGAAAATGCAGAAATTCATGAAAACCAAATTGTGAATTCGGAAAAAACCGTTCATGAGAATTCTGTTCATGAAAATGAAATTATTCCGAATGAAATTTCCAGTGAAATTGCAAATATTGAAAAAGAAACAATTCAATATGAAAATCAGATGGTTAAGCCGGAATTAAATTCACAGGAAAAAGAAGAATTCATGATTGGGGACAAAGGAAAAATTGCTCAAGATTCAACTGAAAAAATCGAAATTTCTCACTCACCGGAAATTAAATTGAATTTACCCGAAATTGAAGATCCGCAACAAATAGTTTCAAATGAAGTCCCGGAAATAAAACCGGAGCCAGAAAAGAGAAAAAGTAAGTATGTCGACGCAGATATGCTCTTGTATTCGGTAGAAAACAACCAGGTCATTTCGGAATCAAAAGATAATACAAGACTTGTAATTGTCGACTTCAATAAATAATCAATCCGTAAATAATTAAAACTAAAAATATGATGAAAAAATTTATTGTATTGGGAATGCTATGCCTGATAGGAATGACTTCCTTTGCTCAGAAAATCAACTTTGATTTTAATAAAAATGAAGGCGAATCGGATCTGATCAGTCCGGTCGTGAAAGAAAAAATTGAGGAATATGCTTTGGAAGTCAGGAAGATAGTGGTCGAAGAGAAAATCCTGATAAACGCGGAAATTTCAAAGGTTGATTCTGCTTTGATAACAAAAACAATTAATTCGTCGGAAGCAGATCGGCAAAAAGAGGAAATTTCCCAAAGATATTCAGATAAAATTGATGAGAGGATTCACGGTCTTAATTTCGATCTGGATGAAATTACCAAAAAGCAGGTTCAGTACACAATACTTAGTACCGATGTAGAAAAATTAAGCAAAGAAAATGAGCTCAATACTTTGCATGACAAGTATAAAGCAAAAAATGAAGTTACGGGGTATTTGTCTTATGGAATGATGTATTTTCCTGATGATGATAATGAATTACTGAACAAGCATTTGGGTTATTCGAGTGGAATCGATGCCGGGTTTGCATACCATAAACAGTTCAACAGAACCAGCCCTTGGGAATTTATTTCCGGATTTTATTTTTCCTGGAGAACAATGAGGTTCGATGACGACTATATGATTAACCGTACAGAAGAAGGGGATGTAAATTTAATTCAACATGGTAAGAATCTTGAAAAAAGTAAACTCAGATCGACTTATATAGTTGTTCCTGTCGGGCTCAAATTCAATATTTCTCCGTTGAAAAAAGTAACCGATGAATTTTCTTACAGAAACATTGACCGCGGGATCGGGATTGGCGCGAATCTTTACGGAGGGTTCAGAATCTCTAAAAACAATATCGTAAAGGGAGAGGATATCAGTTTCCGGGAAAAAGATACAAATTACAATTTGAGTCCGTTTATTTACGGGGCGCAGGTTACTTTGAGCTTCAACGATCTAAATTTCTTTGTCCGTCAGGAGTTGAGTTCCTATTTTGAAGACAACACCTTTGATGACAGAAAAATGCTGCAGTTCGGAATAAATTTAGGGTTTTAATCTGATTAAATTTTATAACATTATCAAAAACTTAAACCTGACAGCTTTTAAAAGCTGTCAGGTTTGGGGTTTTATTATTTCTTAATAATTTTCTTTGACTGATAACCCAGATCATTATGAAAAAGCAGGTAATAAATGCCTTGTTTGTAAGGAAAATCAAAACTGTATTCTTTTTTTCCTTTGGTTGAAATTGTTTCTCTGGAAAGTTGTTTGATTTTTTTACCCGTTTCGTCAAATAGCGTAATAAGCATATGGTCATTTCTGGTATAATCAATTGTAAAATTTAATTTATCTGTAACAGGATTTTGAGAAATGACAATATCCAAATCTTCTGGTCTTTGTGAAGCAATGTCGCTTACAGAAAGATTGTCGGTATATTTATAAATACTTTGACCGGAACAGTAAATAAGATTTTGGTCGAAAATCTGGAATCTGTTCAAGCTCCAGCCAAATCCGGTCTCGTTCCAGGTTTCACCTCCGTCAAAGGTTTCCAGGAATCCGCTGTTGTGGCCACCCATCCAACCGTGATTTTCCGTAATGAATCCTACACCCTGAATAAAAGGATCCGGAACGTCCCTTGAAATCCAGCTTTGACCGTCATCAGTAGATTTAATCAGTTTTCCGGGAAGCGGATCAAATGATTCAACCGCTCCAAACATAACATCAGTATTGGAGAACAATCTTTGCATTTTCCAAACCAGTTCCCCTGGTATCCCGGAATTATAAATTTCCGTCCAGTTTTGCCCGCCGTCAGTAGTTTTAAGAATGATTCCACCTTCATCATTTCCACCGGAAGCAAATCCGGTTTGTTCATCCACAAACAACACTTCTACCAAAGCAGTTGCATGAGCACTCATGTCAATAAATTCCCAATTTTCACCGCTATCGGCAGATTTGATGATGTATGCCGGCTGGAAATAAGCCCCACATCCATAGATTGTAGATTCTCCGACGGCATCCAACCCGCAAATTGCATGAACGTTGGGAATGTTGACAAGATCCCAAGTGTTTCCACCATCTGTCGATTTGTAAAAATTAGGAGAAAGTGTGCCTAGAAACCCTATATTTTCATTCAAAAATTCTATGTTTCGTAAATATTCATTGTTGGTAACCAGTTGAAGTTCCCAGTTTTGTCCGCCATCAGTCGTTTTGTAAACAGAGTAACCCCAACCATCGGCTGCCCAACCCAGATTTTCATTCAGGAAAAAGACATCGTCATATCGGGCGGGAGACCCGGGAATATTCAATTGTGTCCAGCTTTGAGCATTTAAACAGGAAAAGAAAAATGCACACAAAACAATAAGGGTAAATTTTGATTTCATCATATGAATGTAATTAAGACGCTTCAAATGTAAAAAAATATTCGATTATTTAAATATTCTCATCATGTCTTCCACAACCTCATAAGCAGCAGGACAAATCAAGGTGTTTTTTAAGGTTAAATGATTGATCTGATAGAATTTCTTTCGGTCGGTGTGTGGATATTCCCGACAAGCTTTCGGCCGGTGTTCATAGACCGAACAATAATTGTCGGCTCCCAGAAACGGACACGGAACGGATTGTAAGACATAGTCGTTGTCTTCGTCAACCCTCAAATATTTTTCTATGAATCGGGAAGGCTTTATTCGGAATAAATTTGCCAAACGTTCGATGTCTTTTTGGGTAAAAAGCGGGCCGGTGGTCTTGCAGCAATTGGCACAAGAAAGGCAATCAATTCTATCAAAAACCTTGTCATGGATTTCCTGCATTTTCCTGTCAAAATCTTTAGGTGGCCTCTGTTTGATTTTTCCTAAGAATTTTTTGTGTTCCGGCTGACGCTGTTGGGCTTTTTGGTGATAATCTAAGAGGTTCACTGGAAAAGTTGTTTTAGGGTTGTCATTGCTAAAAACATTTTTCCGCTGTCGGACAATTCTATGAAACCGTATTTCCTGTAAAATTTTTTTGCAGATTCATCAATTGGATCCACTACAACAGCAAACGAACCAATTTTTTCTGAAGTGTCGTAGCTTCTTTTTAAAGCATCGGCCAATAGTATCTTTCCAATTCCTTTTCCTTGAAAATGCTTGTCAATAGCCAACCTGCCAAGCAAAGTCACGGGGATGTAGGAGTAGGATTTGGGAAGCTTTTTTTGAAATTGTTCCGGCAATAGGTTTAATGGAATACTGTTATTGGAGAGTGTATAATATCCTTTGATGAATTGTGTTTTAGTTTCTGAAAGTACAAAACATGCGGAAATTTTTCGTTTTATATCTTGCCTCGCCTGAGTTTGAATATAATTATTGAGTAATTCTTTCCCGCAATCAAACTCCTTTTTGTTGTGCTTTTTATCTAAAAATTCAATCATTTGCCTGATTTTGAGACAAAAGCATTGTATTCGTCAGCAGCATTTCGTAATGCTTTATTAGGTTTTTCGGGATTTGTGACAGCTTCAAAAAATAATTCGCCATCTCTGTCTGATGCAATAATTTTTTCCTTTTCTTCAATAATTTTGTTCGCTTTTTCCTGTGCGGCAAATAAGACAAAATCTGTAAGGTTGCGATACCCGCCAAATGCAGCGGCTTTTTCAAAGAATTGTTTTTGTTCTTTAGGTAAACGGGTGTCAAAACGAGCTTGTTCCTTTTTTTTGATTATTGTTCCCATATTTTTTGATTATGAAAACAAATGTACGGAAATTTTCCGTACTTTACGTCTATGGATCATCTTTTTGTGTTCTGCCTGACGTTGTTGGACTTTTTGGTGATAATCTTTTAAATCCATTTTCAAATTATCACATTTTGGCATTATTTCTTCAATTCCTCCACGCTTTTCACACCGCGCAAGTTGCAGAATTCCGAGATTACGGCATGATGCGAAACGGTTTTGTCTTTGAAATAATTTACGAAATATTCCTTTTCCTGTTCGGTTGCTTCCAGTTGATTCAGAATGTTGAGCAGGTGCATTTTCATATGTCCTTGCTGAATTCCGGTTGTTACCAAAGAACGAAGTGCGGCAAAATTTTGCGCCAACCCACCCACGGCAACGATTCCCATTAATTTTTCAGCATTCGGATTTCCCAGTACATCTAAAGCCAGTTTTACCAACGGATGCAAAGAGGTGAGTCCGCCTACAGTTCCCAAAGAAATCGGTAAATCCAGCCAAAAACGGAATGTGCCGTCTTTTACTTCGCAATGAGTCAAACTGC
Source organism: uncultured Weeksellaceae bacterium (assembly GCA_964554275.1). Lineage (GTDB taxonomy): Bacteria > Bacteroidota > Bacteroidia > Flavobacteriales > Weeksellaceae > Moheibacter. The sequence continues at coordinate 675 of CAZKOC010000071.1, read as the reverse complement.
TGTATCTTCCATTTTTTGAAGCATAAGTGTGCGCGCAGGCTTCCACAGCCCGAAAATCATTTCCTGTTGCGATAACAACGGCATCTACACCATTCATAATTCCTTTGTTGTGCGTGGTGGCACGGTAGGGCTCTACTTCGGCAATCCGTACGGCACGGGTAAATTTTTCGATGAATTCTTCCGAAGAAACATTTCCTTCTTTTAGATCTTCTACGGGACAGCTTACTTCTGCACGAACAATGCAGTCAGGCGTATAATTCGATAAAATACACATTACGATTTGTAAGGAATCTTTCTCTTCTGATGTAAATAAATCGCTGTCGTACACTTCCCTTTTCAGCGTTTGGGCAAATTGTTCCAGGCAGGAATTGATGAAATTTGCACCCATCGAATCTACGGTGTCAAATTCAGCGTGAATCTGATAATAATTATCGATTTCAGATGTTTTATCAATTAACTTTAAGTTTAGGATACCGCCGCCACGGGCCTGCATATTTTTGGTGATAGGGTCTGTGTCTTTAAACAACTTGGCTAAAACGGTTTCCAAAAAAAATCGGTCTAATTTTTCTTTGTCCCCGCTGAACATAAAATGAACGTGGCCCAATTTAACCTTTGAAAGGATTTTTGTTTTGAATCCACCCCGGGTAATCCAGAATTTAGCGGCTTTGGAAGCGG
>CAZKOC010000070.1:0-9284 GCA_964554275.1 uncultured Weeksellaceae bacterium | reverse complement strand
TTTCGCCAGCATCGCTCGAAAGAGTTCCGATGTGACGAAGTGAGAAATCTTGTGTATTCATGTCTGTTCGCGGTGAATTTATTGAAGCCCAAATTTACGATTTTTAATCTTATTAAAAACTAATCTTTATCAACTCTTGTTGATAATCTGAAATATACCTTAATCCTTCTATTTGTTGTAGACTGCCGTTACAAATTTTTGAAACGGGAGGAATTATTTATGATCCGAATCAAATAGAAAGCCTCACAGACTTCGGGATTGTGAGGTTTACATGCTACAAGCATCTAGTATCTGAGCATCCCGAAGCTATCACTCTTTCTCTCAAATGTTCAGGATGATATAAAAAAGGAAAAGCCGTCCCTGTGTTTCGGAGCAACCCCTCCTCACATATAAAAAATTCACTGTTTTCTGTTATGTTGAGGTTACTATGCTGGCACAAATTCTAAGCATATCTCTTGAATCCCTCCTTCGTGGGGATGAAATAGGCTGTGAAAAAAAGCACAGATACGGAAGCCTGCTCCCTCCCTAAATAAATAATTAAAATCAGCTATTCCACTATTTTGCCATCCTGGTCCAGCATGAGGACCCAGTAATCATTACCGCCGCGCGATGTCATGCCGGTCTGGTCTCCATTGCCTGCTGAGTCATGAGCGCTAAATCCCACCACAATATACCCGCCGGCTGTTGTTTGTTGGATGGACTGGGCTTCTTCAGCCCCACTACCTCCTAGGCGATAGTTGATGGGTAAAAGCGGAGGGGTATCATCACTGGCAGTACCATAGCAATAGCTTACCCACTGCGTGGCGTTCCAATAGTTAAGGCAGATGCTGAGTGAGATTGTAAATTACAAGCCCGGCAGAGGGAGAGACGATGGCATCTCTTTCCGTTTCCGTCATACGGGGTGGTAAAACCCCTTCTTCTGTAGAATTAATTGCTAAAATGAAAAAGACTGTTTTATATCTGGCCATCTGGTTATACTTAATTTAAGCTAAAAAAATCTTTTTTTTGATAGGCATTTAATCCGATTTTTTAAATATTGAATCGCTTTCGTGGGTAAAATCCAAAAATTTAAGCCTGAAAATGGAGTCATATTTTGCCTGCGCCATTTGAATATAGTCATAGGAAGTCAATAATTCGTTTACCTTTGTTTCAATGCTAAGTTCAATTGAAAAATATTTGACTCGTACCAATGTCTGGGTCGCACTTTGTTTTGCATCATTACTTGCATTCTTTCAGCTGGTCTTGTATAATCTGAATTTTTATGTGCTGGGAATTGTATTTTTCGGGACACTGGCAATTTATAACTTTTCAAGAATCGGAAGTTTTCAGAATTTCATCCAACTAAACGTCAAATACAAGGTTCAAATATCTATCACTGTTATTGGTTTAATTGGGACTTTGGTTTGCGTAATCCTTCGCGGATTTGAATTGAAAACTTTTCTTTATCTTTTTGTACTGGGGTTTGTAAGCTTTTGCTATTCACTTCCTTTTTCAGGTTTAGGTCTACGAACAATTCCCTTTCTGAAATTGTTCCTGATCGCTTTTGTTTGGGCAGGAAGCTCAATCGGCCTGCTATTGGTTGTCCATCATTCACTGATCCAATATCAATTACTTTTTCTTTCTGTTTTCTTTTTTGTAATCGGGATTACGATTCCGTTTGATATTCGTGACAGGTCAATAGATGAAAAAGAGTTGAAAACAATACCGCAGGTTATCGGTGTAATTCCTTCGAAAATATTCTCCGCATTGAGTTTATTTTTGAGTTTGCTTTTATTTTATCTGGAATTTAATACATTCAATAATGCTGCAATTGCGTGGACAATTGCTGTTGTAATTGCAATCATTCTTGTCATTAATTCGACAGAAAAAAAAGCGGAGTACTATTATTCGTTCTGGATGGAAAGCTGTTCTATAGTTCCTCTCCTCATATTCTTGGTTCTTAGTACGATTTAACAGTTTCCGTAAGATTTTTTGTTAACTTTGATAGTTTTCAAATTTTCCCTAAAATGAAAAAATTCCTTTTTCTATCTGTTATCTTACTTCTTGTAATAACCAGTTGCAAATCTAAAAGCGACAAACCCTTGATGGAGGTAAATCCTGAATACGCAGCGTATATTTCCGCTTATACTTCAGGTTTGGTTTCAACCGAAAGCAATATCAAAATCCTTTTGCAATCTGATTATCCGTTTGAAATCAATGAAGATAAATCCATAAAAGAAGACATTATTAAGTTTTACCCTTCGATTCCCGGAAAAGCTTATCTGACAGATCGTTCTACGATTGAATTCGTCCCCGAAAAAAAACTGAAACAAGGTGAAATTTATACCGGAAAACTGGATTTAGGCAAAATCATAAAAAATATCCCGGACAGTATGAAATTGTTCAAATTTCAGTTTCAGGCAAAAAAACAGGATTTTTCTGTGAGTATTGACGGGATTCAGGATACGAATAAAGGACAGGGGAATTATAAATTACAAGGAGATTTATTTACCGCTGATATCGCTAATCAGGGAAGTTTTGCTGATATCGTGACTGCGGAATTTGACGGAAAAAATTTGCCTGTGACCTGGGAACATTCTGAAAACAGGAGAAACCACCGGTTTACCGTGAATGGAATTGAAGCCAAGGAAAAACCTGAAAACCTGAAATTGAAATGGAACGGAAAAGCAATTGAAACGGATAAGAAAGAAACAACTAAGTTTAAAATTCCTGCAAAAAATAGTTTCCAGATTACCCAAATCAAGTCGGTTTCCTATCCTGAACAATACATTTCGATAAATTTTTCCGAAGCATTGCAAAGTGATGGTTATTTCGATGGATTGGTAGAAATCCTGAAAACCAATAAAAGTGATGAAGACAATGACTATTATTACGACGACGTGCCACAGAATTACATAAAGTCTACCGTCATCAACGGAAATGAATTGAAAATTTATACTTCTAAAAAAATCGGCGGCGAATATGAAGTAAAATTATTTCCGGGAATCGTCAGCGCATACGGAAACAGAACCAATGCCGAGATCAAAAAAGCGGTTGATTTCATCAATCTGTATCCCGAAGTGAAATTTGTCGGAAACGGGAATATCATTCCTTCATCAGACGGAAAAGTAAATCTTCCGTTCGAAGCCGTTGGGCTAAGTGCGGTTCGTGTTGAAATTACCAAAATTTATGAAAATAACATTCATCAGTTTTTTCAATACAATCAATATGATCAAACAAACAATCTGAAACCTGTCGGCAGAAAGGTATTTTCCAGGATCATCCCGATTTCCAACGCTGATAATTTCAACATCAATGAAATGAATGTTTACCAGCTGGAACTTTCAAAATTCATCAAGCCCGAACCGGGAGCCATATACAATGTGGAATTTTCCATAGACCAGAAATTCGCCGCTTATCCTTGTGACGGAAATCCAAATTCCGGTGAATTCCTTGCCACAATGGAACCGAAAAAAGATGACTATGAAACCGATTCCGAAATGTATGGCTACTATGATTATTACGATTATTATTATCCCGAAAATTATAACTGGTCAGACAGAAACAATCCCTGCACTCCCTCTTACTATACTTCTGAAAAAAATGTAAGTAAAAATATATTGGCGAGTAACCTCGGCATCAACTTCAAAACCGGAAAAGACCGTACGGCTTATGTTACGGTTACAGATATAATAAATGCTCGTCCTTTGGAAAATGTAAAACTGAAAGCCTACGATTTACAAAATCAGGTTGTAGGCGAAGGAGCCACAGACCGGCAGGGGTTTGCAAATTTCAAACTGAACCGTAAACCGTTTTTGATCATTGCCGAACGGGAAGGACAAAAAGGGTATGTAAAAGTGGACAATGGTTCGTCTCTTTCTCTTTCAAATTTCGATGTAGAAGGAGAATCAGCCGAAAGTGGTCTAGGAGGGTTCATATATGGAGAACGAGGCGTTTGGCGTCCGGGAGATAAAATGCATCTGACTTTTGTAATGGATCAATCCATAACGGGTATTTCAGATGAACAACCCGCTGTTATTGAATTGATGAGCCCTGACGGACAACTAATGCAGCGAAAAGTAAATAATAATCCCGTAAAAGGATTTTATACGTTTGAACTCGAAACACCGGCAGATGCAAAAACCGGAAACTGGTCCGCCAGTGTAAGAATCGGCGGAAAGACTTTTTATAAATCACTCAAAGTCGAAACCATCAAACCCAATCGGTTAAAAATCAATACAATTTTTCCGGAAGAAATTTTGACAAAATCTTCTACAGGTCAAGGATTTAAAATTCACGCCAACTGGCTGAGCGGTGCCAATGCCCAGAATCTGAAAACCAAAGTGGATGCTACAATTTTTTCATCAGAAACCAAATTCAAATCTTATCCGAACTATACATTTATTGATCCATCCAGAAGTTTCCCAATACTGGAATTAACTGTTTTTGATGGAATCCTCAACAGCAACGGCGAAGCCGGAATCAGTACCAATTTGAACTTAGATACAACCCCTCCGGGAATGCTCACAATGGGATTGTTTACCAAAGTCTTTGAAACAGGTGGAGATTTCAGCAGTTCCTATGTTACCAAGCAATATTCCCCTTACAGCACATATGTAGGATTACAAATTCCCACCAGCAACGATTATTGGGAAATGCTCGAAACCGGTAAGGAGCATACAATTAACGTAGCAACTGTAGATTACAAAGGAAATCCGGTTTCAAAAAGCGGAATTAAAATTTTGATTTACAGAATGAAAAATTCCTGGTGGTATAATTCCGATAGTAATGATTTGGCTTATTATGTAAACCGCCAATATGAATTCCTGAAAGAAGAAAAAGTGATTTCTACCCGTGATGGAAAAGGTAGTTTTAAATTAACCATTCCCAATGATGAATACGGAAATTATTTCATCAGAGTACTTGATCTGGAAAGCGGGCATGCCGCCGGGAAAACGATCTGGATCGACTGGCCGGACTGGAGAAGCCGAGGCAACGGGAATTCCGAAAGTGCGGCAATCCTGACTTTCAAAGCAGATAAAACTGCCTATAAAGTCGGAGAAACGGCTCAAATAACAATTCCTTCTTCGCTCGAAGGACGAGCGCTTCTGAGTTTCGAAAACGGTACAAAAGTATTTGACAGAAAATGGATTGAAACACAAAAAGGACAAACCAAATTCGATGTGAAAATTACCGAAGCCATGGCTCCGAATTTCTATGTGAATATCAGCTTACTACAACCTCACAACGCTACGGTAAACGATATGCCGATTCGTATGTATGGAGTGATTCCGATTACGGTTGAAAATCCTGACAGGAAATTGACTCCTGTAGTGAAAACTCCCGAGTCCATTCGCCCGAACAGTAATTATACCGTTTCAGTAAGTGAAAAGTCCGGAAAAGAAATGACTTATACACTGGCCGTGGTAGATGAAGGTTTGCTGGATATAACCAATTACAAAACACCCGATATTTATTCCCATTTCAATCAGAAACAAGCTTTAGGGGTAAATACCTGGGACATTTTCAATTATATTCTAGGAGCTTATGGCGGAAGGATTGAAAGTGTGTTTACTATTGGTGGTGACCAGGCTTTGGCAAATTCCAACAAGGAAAAAATTAACAGATTTAAACCTGTTGTGAGATTTCTAGGGCCGTTTACGATAGGAAAAGGACAATCAAAATCGCATAATATCGAAATGGATAATTATGTGGGTTCTGTAAAAGTAATGGTGGTTGCCGGAAATGGCTCAAGTTTCGGAAGCACTGAAAAAAATATTGCCGTTAAGCAACCTTTGATGACTTTGACTACCCTGCCGCGCATTTTAAATCCGGGCGATGAAATCACTTTACCTGTCAATGTTTTTGCAATGGAAAATCATGTGAAAAATGTTTCTGTTTCGGTCAAATCCAATGAATTAATTCAAATTGAAGGCAGTCCTACTAATTCATTACAGTTCACAAAAACAGGAGATCAAATAACCAACTTTAAAATAAAAATCCCGGAAAAATTAGGTAAAGCCAATTTATATATAACCGCGACATCGGGCAATGAAAAACATTTAGATACAATTCAGGTGGAAGTTCGAAGCCCTAATCCTCCAATGACTTTCACCACTTCAAAAGAAATACCAGGCAAACAAAGTTGGACAGCTGAATATCAGCCCTTTGGAATGAGCGGGACAACAGATACCAAACTTCTGCTCTCTTCCGTTCCGGCCATGAATCTGGATAAAAGGATGCGCTACCTGATCCGGTATCCGCATGGTTGTCTGGAACAAACGGTTTCGGGTGCTTTTCCACAATTATATCTGAATCAATTATCAACTCTGAGTGATGCTCAGAAAAAAGACATTCAATATAATGTCGAACAGGCATTGAAAAAATTAAAATCATATCAAGTCCCGGGAGGTGGGTTAGCTTACTGGCCGGGAAGCGGAACAGCTGATCCCTGGGGAAGTACCTATGCTTTTCACTTCGTTTTGAAAGCAGAAGAAAAAGGTTACAAATTGCCTGCCGGGCTAAAAGATGGCTTAATTAAATACCAAACCAAAACAGCCAAAGAATGGAGCGGATACAATGAGAAATATTATTATAACGATTTGGACCAGGCATACCGGCTTTATACTTTGGCACTTGCCGGAAAAGCTGAATTGGGATTAATGAACCGCCTGAAAGAAAAGAAAACCAGCGTTGCCGCTCTATGGCGTTTATCAGCGGCTTATCAACTTGCAGGACAAGGAAATATCGCTAAAAAATTGGTGAACAATCTGGCTACTTCTGTCAAGGAATATAAATTCAATCAATATACTTATGGTTCTTCAGAGCGGGATCAGGCAATGATTTTGGAAACACTTACTTTATTGGGCGAACGCGAAAAGGGATTGACCATGTTAAAAAGCATAGCTAAAGGTTTGAATTCCGGTTCATGGTACAGTACACAGACTACAGCTTATTCGTTAATGGCGATTTCTGAATACTTAGGAAAAAATAAAGTCGGTTCAAATATCGATGCTGAAGTTATCATCAACGGAAAATCACAAAAAGTATCTAGCGATAAACCTTTTGTGAATATTGATCTGCCCGAATCCAAAGGTTCGTTTACTTTAAAAGATAATTCCGGTAATATTTTATTTGCGGAGCTGGTCAGAAGCGGCGTTTCTATGGATGAGAATATTCCTAAACAAAATAGCAACTTAACTATGAATGTGAACTATTATGATATGAATAACAACCCTATCAATCCTGCTAATTTGACTCAGGGAACTGATTTCAAATGCATAGTAAATATTACTAACCCGGGAATGATGGGTAATTATAATGACTTGGCACTGACACAGATGTTCCCGTCAGGATGGGAAATCATCAATACAAGATTGAACGACCAGCCAGCTTCGGTTCAGAATTTCGGACTGGCTTATCAGGATTTCAGAGATGACAGGGTTTACAGTTATTTTGATTTGAGGGCTGCACAGCAGGTTTCTGTAACCATTTTGCTGAATGCAACTTATAAAGGGAATTATTATATGCCAGCGACTTATTGTGAAGCGATGTATGACAATACTATTTATGCGGTAAATCCCGGGAAAAGGATTATGGTAAAATAACTGGAGTGAAGAATATAAAAAAACCGGAGCTAATACTAGTTCCGGTTTTTTTATTATAATAAATTTATTATTTTTTACGACTCCCTGTGTTGTCGCTTGCTGTCTGTTTTTTTTGAGCATTTTTATTTTCAGTAGCTTTTATTTCAACATTTTTTTCTGCTATCGATTCTTTTTCAGATACTGCTTTTTTAGCTTCAATTTTCTCGCTAGCGTTTAACTGATCAGCTTTTTTCAATTCACTGGTTTGTTGCTCACTTTTTACAGTTTGTTGCTCACTTTTTACGCTTGCATCAGCTTTAATAGATTTTTCCTGAGCAAACAAAACAGGCGCAACTGCCAAGCTCATAATAGTAATTATTTTTTTCATAATATTAAATTGTTTATTAATAAGATAGTTCCAAATCTAATGATTATTTTCTAAATAAAAAATTTCTCAATAAAATTAAGTATAATACTGCGTACCATTAATCTGAAGTATTCATTTACCGTTAATAAATTATCGAAGCCTTTCCAAGCAACCTTTCAATTGATTAATAATTAGCCGGATGTCTTCTCTTTTTGTAGTTCCGACCGATAACCTGAACCAGTCAGAATCCTTAGATGCCCCAAACGCATAAAAAGGAACCAATGCGACTTTGGCCTCTTTCAAAAGATAATTTGTAACTTCCGGAATTGTATTGAGCGTTTCACCTGAAGAGGTTTTTTTCCCGATTAAGTCAAATTTCACTGTCAGATAAAGCGCCGCTTCCGGTTGGATGGCGTCTACCGGAAACCCCTGGTTTTTCAGTTCCAGAAAACCTTTATAAAATTCATCTAACCGGAAAGACAATTCCGATTTTATATGGTTTAAATACCCTGAGATATTTTCATTTAATTCCAAATATTTAGCGGTCGCCATCTGCTCCGGTTTGGGTGCCCACGCTCCAATATGGCTCAATATGTCTTTCATTTTGTGCATGATGAATTCCGGCCCAAACGCCCAGCCGACACGAACTCCCGTAGAAGCAAATGCTTTGGAAATTCCGTCTATGAAAATTGTGTAATCACGCATTTCCGGATTGAGTGAAACAGGATTATAGTGAACCGTTCCGCCATAGGTCAGCTGCCAGTAAATCTGATCATATAAAAGATAAAGCGGTTTGATTCCTTCTGAATTTCTTCTTCTATTTTCGGCTATGATCAATTCACATATTTTCATTAATGTTTCTTTGTCAAATGTCGTACCGGTCGGATTAAGCGGGGAACATACTGCTATAAGATTTACATTTTGAATATGTGGTTCTATGTCTTCCGCCGTTGGCATAAATTTATTTTCCGGAAGAGTCTCTATGACGATTTCTTTATTTCTGGCCAGGTATGTGTAGGCATCATTATTCCAGGACGGAACAGGGTACAAAACCGTATCGTCAATGTCCAGTATGGCCTGGTAAACAGCATAAATCAGCGGGCGGGCGCCGCCTGAAATCAGGATTTCGTTTTCTGAGTACTTCAATCCTAAGTTTGCAGCTAAATAATTGGCTACACTTTTTCTCAGAATCACCTCGCCATTCGCCGCAGGGTAATTGGTGACGTCGGACTCGTAAGCATTAATTATTTCGTGTTTCAACTCTCGTGGAATGGGAAAAATTTTAGAGTCAAAATCACCAATTGTCAAATTATAGATTTGTTCTCCTTTTGCTTTCAGCGCATTAACCTCTC
>CAZKOC010000069.1:0-9300 GCA_964554275.1 uncultured Weeksellaceae bacterium | reverse complement strand
TACAATTATTATTCCAAAATCACCTTCCGAGCTTTCGTTTGATTTCATTTAATTTCATCAAAGCTTCTACGGGAGTCAGGGTGTTAATATCGATTCCCAGTAATTCTTCCCGAATAGCTTCCAGGATAGGGTCATCTAATTGAAAGAAACTCAATTGAAGATTGTCTTCCGTTATTTTTTTAGTTTTATCTGAAATTTTTTCGTTTGAATGGGAATTTTCCAGAGTAGCTAAAACTTCATTGGCCCTTTTCAGAACTTTATCGGGCATTCCCGCCATTTTTGCCACGTGAATCCCGAAACTGTGTTCGCTTCCGCCCGGAACCAGTTTGCGCAAAAACAAAATTGTGTTTTGCATTTCCCTCACGCTGACATTGTAATTTTTAATACGTGGAAATGATTTAGTCATTTCATTGAGTTCGTGATAATGCGTAGCGAACAATGTTTTGGGCTTAAATTTATGTTCGTGAATGAATTCTGAAATTGCCCAGGCAATGGAAATCCCATCATACGTGCTGGTTCCGCGTCCGATTTCATCCAAAAGAATTAAACTTCTTTCCGATAAATTATTAAGGATGCTTGCGGTTTCATTCATTTCCACCATAAATGTTGATTCTCCTGATGAAATATTATCCGAAGCACCGACACGGGTGAAAATTTTATCGACCAGTCCTATCTGTGCGTTCTTTGCGGGAACAAAACTTCCCATTTGTGCCATCAGCACGATCAACGCTGTCTGACGGAGCAAAGCCGATTTACCTGACATATTCGGTCCGGTAATCATAATGATTTGCTGTTCATTCGGAATCAATGAGACACTGTTTGCAATATAATTATCACCGATTCTCAATTGTTTTTCGATAACCGGATGACGGCCGTCTTCAATCACCAGATCCAGGCTTTCGTTGACTTCCGGTTTGGTGTAATGATTCAGTTCTGCTAACTCAGCAAAGGAAGAAAGCACATCTAATTGTGCCACAACTTGTGCAGATTTTTGTAATTCATCTAAATATTGAGCAATTTCATTTAGTAAATTCTGAAATAATTCCGTTTCAAGGCTCAAAATCTTTTCTTCCGCACCGAGAATTTGGGTTTCGTATTCTTTTAATTCTTCGGTAATATAGCGTTCGGCATTGACCAGTGTTTGCTTGCGAATCCAGTCTTCGGGAATTTTATCTTTGTGTGTATTGCGGACTTCGATGTAGTAGCCAAAAACATTGTTGAAAGAAACTCGTATGCTGGGAATTCCGGTCCGGTCCGTTTCCCGGATTCTCAAGTCTTCCAAATAATCTTTCCCTTTTGTTTGTAGATTTCGTAACCGGTCTAACTCTTCTGAAATTCCTTCTGCGATTACATTTCCTTTAACCAGTTGATGCGGAGGTTCGGCAGAAAGTATCTGAAACAGATTTTGATAAACATCTTCCCAATCTTTTAAGGCATCAATTAAAAACCCGATTTCTTTGTCTTTATTTAATTTGGATTTGATTGTTCCAACACATTCCAAGCCTTGAGCAACCAAAAGCAATTGCCTGGGCGTAATTTTTCCGGTTGAAATTTTGGCTGCCATTCGTTCGAGGTCCGATAATTTTTCCAGGTTTTCCCGAACAAATATTCTTTTCTCATCGTTTTTCAGAAAGAACTCGACGACGGTTTGACGTAATTTAATCTTTTCCAAATCCTTTAAAACCATAACCATCCAGCGGTTGAGCAATCTCCCGCCCATCGGTGTACAGGTTTTGTCCAGAACATGAAGCAGTGTAACGGCTTGCGGATGAGGCGAATGGATCAATTCCAGGTTCCGGATCGTAAAAGGATCCATCCAGACAAAACTATTTGCGTCCAAACGCTGAATTTGCGTGATATGCTGTATTTCAAAATGATGGGTTTCATCTAAATAAGAAAAAATAGCTCCGGCGGCAATCGTTCCCAGTTTCAGGTTTTCGATTCCGAATCCTTTGAGTGATTTGATTTTAAAATGCTGAGTTAGCTTATCCAGAGCATAATCATACTGAAAAGCCCAGTCTTCAATTTGAAACGAACTTTTGATTTCCGAAACATCAATCTTTTTTCGTTTCTGGTAAATCACTTCACTTGGACGGAAACTTTGCATCAATTTTCTCAAATGTTCCTGATTTCCTTCCGAAACTAAAAATTCACCTGTAGAAATATCAAGTAAAGCGACTCCATACGAATCATCTTCTGTATGAATTGCCATCAAAAAATTATTGGTCTTTGCAGAAAGTACTTCGTCATTTAATGCGACACCGGGCGTAACCAATTCCGTAACGCCGCGCTTCACAATGGTTTTTGTCATTTTTGGATCTTCCAGTTGGTCGCAAATCGCAACACGCAGTCCTGCCCGGACGAGTTTCGGAAGATAAGTGTCCAAAGCATGATGCGGAAATCCCGCCAGCTCTATATGCGAAGCCGAACCATTGGCACGTTTAGTCAATACAATGTCCAGAATTTTTGAACAACGAACTGCATCCTCACCAAAAGTTTCATAAAAATCACCCACACGGAAGAGCAGTAAAGCATCAGGATATTTCGCTTTGATGCCATTGTATTGCTGCATTAAGGGTGTTTCTTTTTTTGCCAATTTGACTTTGATTTAAGATTGCTAATTTAGCCAAATTGTCTGTTTTGGCATCGAATGTTGAAAAGTAAACTTATTCAGATACATTTTTCTTGGCGTAACTTTGCGCAGTTTTAAGGAACCGATAATTATGTGACGTTAAGTTTCGCGGAGAAGCAAAAAATCAGTTATGAAAAAATTAAAATTAGAAGAATTAGGAAGGATTTCGGTTGAAAAATTCAAAGAAATAGAAAAGATACCGGTGGTTGTAGTGTTGGACAATGTCCGGAGTATGCACAACATAGGATCGGTTTTCCGTACTTGCGATGCCTTTTTGATTGAAAAAATATATTTGTGTGGAATTACAGCGACTCCTCCCAACAAGGAAATTCGTAAAACGGCTTTGGGAGCAACGGAAAGTGTAGAATGGGAATATATAAAGGAGATCAATGAATTAATTCCAAAATTGAAATCAGATAATTATAAAATCGTTTCAATTGAGCAGGTGGAAGGAGGTATAAGTCTCTCCGGTTTTGAGTTGAATTCAAATGAAAGATATGCGGTCATCTTTGGAAATGAAGTAGAAGGTATTCAGCAACCGGTAATTGATCAAAGTGATGTCTGCCTGGAAGTTCCACAAGGTGGAACAAAACATTCTCTCAATGTAAGCGTTTGTGCGGGAATAGTATTATGGGAGTTTTTTAAAAAAAATTAGAAGTTAGAGCTTATTTTAATTATTTTTTCAGAGAATTTATTCCCGGTTTTTGTGGTTCCTTTTATTATATAATTCCCGGCAGGCAGAAAAGAAATATCTAATTTATCTGTAAGCTTTGGTTGTGATTTAATTAACCTGCCTGACAAATCATAAATAGAAATTTCCCAAACAGGTTCGGGGAAATTTATAATTCCATGAGCAGGATTGGGATAAAGTTGAAACTGAGTCAATTCTATTTCAGTGTTTGACATCATGCAATTTTCGCTGAAATTTGTCCAGGAGTCTACATTGGTCCAATTTTCTTCTGACCATTCCGCATTGTCTACTTGTATGCAGGCTAGTTCTGGGTTGTCTGTGGTAACAAAATTTAAGACGTTGGTATTATTTCCATTTTTTACATTTAAGTTAGAGAGTGGAGCATTATTTTCACAGGAGAAAAAAATCAGATTTATATTATGACTCAAATCCAACTCTGTAAGTTGGTTGGAACCGCAAACCATGTGATATATTTGAGTATTATTGCTTACGTCCAGATGAGCCAGGTTATTTTCCTGACAGAAAAATTCTCTTAAACCCGTGTTGCCGTTTAAATTCAGGTCAGTTAATTCATTGTTACCCACATCCAGGTGCCTCAAAAGGATATTATTACTTAAATCCATATTTTGCAATTGATTACTTGGGATTTTTAATGATTGGAGAATGGTATTGTGGGTTAGATCTACATTGGTAAGTTGATTTCCTCTGCAATATAAATCTATAAGGAAACTGTTTTGGCTTACATTTAAATCTGTCAATTGATTTACTTCACAAAACAGATGCTGTAATGAAGTATTTTGGTTCAAATCAAGGCTTGTCAACTGATTAAAACCCACGTTTAAAAATGTAAGAGAGCTAAATCCTTCTATTCCTGTCAGATCTGAAATATTTTTCCAAGTAACATCTAAATCTGTAACGGAATTGATATTTGAGGTCAGGACGAAATTGTCCAAAATATCATCATAACCTAAATCTATCAGAGCTTGTTCGAAGTTATCGTCCGGTACAAATGTTTGCTGGGCAGTACATAAAATTGAAACGGTAAATAAAAAAGTAGAGAATAATATTTTTTTCATGGGATTTGAATGATGTGACCCGTAAATCAAAGATAATGAAAAAGTTAATTTGAAGGAAGGATAATTTCCTGAGCATATTTTTTGATGTTTTCTATAATTTTTTCGAATGGTAATAAAGTTTCGTGTAGAATTGAAGTCTGAATATGAGAATTATTACATTTGTTTTATAAATGAATTCGTTCCAAAAAATGATCATCCTTCCGTTTACCATATTGGTAAAGTTTTACCAATGGGCAATATCTCCCTGGCTGGGGAGCAATTGCCGGTATTCGCCTACTTGTTCACATTATATGATAGAAGCATTGCAAACGCACGGATTGATAAAAGGATTATATTTGGGGACAAAAAGGATTTTCAGGTGCCATCCGTGGGGAGGCAGAGGCTATGATCCTGTACCAAAAAAAGAATAAGTATGAATAATTTTTTAGCAATAGTTTGGGATATAAGTCCTGTATTATTTGATTTTGGATTCATTAAAATCCATTATTACAGTCTGATGTGGATTTTGGCATTTGTGATGGGTTGGTACGTAATGAAGGAAATTTTCAAAACTGATAAAATTGACTATAAAATCCTGGACCCGCTTTTTCTTTATTCATTTCTGGGTGTGATCATCGGAGCACGTTTGGGGGAATTGTTCTATAATATAGATTCTTATTGGGGGCAGCCGATAGGTCAGGTTTTGATTGAGGTCTTTTTACCGGTGCAAAAAAATCCTGAATCATCTGCTATTTTTGGTTTGCTTCAGGGATATGAATTTTCAGGATTCAGGGGCCTAGCCAGCCATGGAGCAACTTTAGGGTTTTTACTTTCATCTTATTTATTCAATAGAAAATATTTGAAAAAGAATTTGTTATGGTTACTTGACAGAGTTGCGATTACGGTTCCTTTAGGTGGAGCAGCGATTCGTGTGGGGAATTTCATCAATTCGGAAATTGTCGGAAAACAAACTGATGTTCCCTGGGCGGTTAAATTCATGAACCAAAGTTCAGGATACGGAGAAGTAGTCGCCAGGCATCCCGCCCAGTTGTATGAAGCAATTTGTTATGTAATCATCTTCTTTATAATTTGGCGCATTTACAAAAAAACAAATAAAAAATACCAATTGGGTTACATTTTCGGATTGTTCTTTGTTTTATTATGGTCAGTAAGATTTTTTGTCGAATTTTTCAAAGAAGATCAGGGAG
This sequence comes from uncultured Weeksellaceae bacterium, assembly GCA_964554275.1. Taxonomy (GTDB): domain Bacteria; phylum Bacteroidota; class Bacteroidia; order Flavobacteriales; family Weeksellaceae; genus Moheibacter. The sequence continues at coordinate 3,714 of CAZKOC010000069.1, read as the reverse complement.
ACGAATTTGTTGCCGAGGCACTTAATATTGGTTTAAATAATGGTCAAGTCCTGAGCGTGCCGTTCATTATATTGGGATTGATTATAATGATAACTTCAAAAAACAGAATTTATAAAGATTAATTAAAATAAAAATGAAGAAAATAATTTTTGCATTGAGCCTGATTTCATTGATAGTTTCCTGTGACAAAAATGAACCGTCAGTTTCCGGAGAGAGTAATGATGTGGTTGAAATAATGTTTACCAAAGAAGGAGAATTGGAGTTTCTAAATGAAAACGGAGAACCTTTCAAAAAAATAGATATAGAAATAGCCGAAACCGCGAATAAGCGTGCACGAGGCCTGATGGATCGTTCCAAGATGGATGAAGACAAAGGAATGTTGTTTATTTTTGGAGATGACGAAATCAGAAAACATACATTCTATATGAAAAATACACGAATCCCGCTGGATATCATGTATTTTTCAAAAGATTCGGTCTTAATCAATATTGCCCGAAATGCGCAGCCCGGGGAGGATTCTGAAATGGGAGGAGGTACTGTTGCCGCATCTGCTGCCGACTCTAAATTTGTGGTTGAAATCAATGGCGGTTTATCTGATACCTGGGGAATAAAAGAAGGTGAAACTAAAATTCGTTGGAATAAGACTAATTAATAAAAAAATTATAAATTTAACTAAACAAAAAACTAAAAAAATGGGAATGTTAAAAGATTTTAAAGAGTTTGCCTTTAAAGGCAATGTGCTTGATTTAGCAGTCGGTGTAATCATCGGAGCTGCTTTTGGGGCTATTATTAGTTCTGCGGTTGACGATGTCATTACGCCACTCTTATTAACCCCTGTTATGGAGGCTTCTGGTGTAGCTAATTTGGAAGAGTTGGCTTGGAATAATGTAAAATATGGTAATTTCTTATCTGCCGTAATTAAATTTTTAATGATTGCTTTTGTTTTATTTATGCTAATTAGAGGAGCAAATAAATTAAATAAAAAAGCGGAAGAAGCTCCTGTTGGTCCTTCAGCTGAAGAAGTCCTTTTGACTGAGATCAGAGATTTGCTGAAAAATAAAAGTTGATAAGATTTCCGGTAATTGAAGAAACTTATTAAATCCCCGGTTTTCAAAATCGGGGATTTTTCATTATCTGAATTTAACAGACATTTCAGAAATTTTAGTTTGGGATTATTGGTCTTTTTGTTTTATAGTGATAGTTTTTCACACTTTTTGGTTATTATTATCCCGAGCTTGTTGAAGAGCTAAATGTCTGGCCTTAATTACCAAACCCTTTGCTTCTCCTCTTAATCTCAGACAATCAATACATACAATAATACCAGTAAGATTAAATGTAACAATTATCATTTAATTACAATTCACCCATATATATTTAAGATTGTTAAAAGAAAAAAGGGTTGCTCTTTTGAGCAACCCCTTTATACATGAGAATGTTTATTCTCTCCTTTATTTATTATATTCCAAATTCTTTATGGCTTCTCCGTATGGTTTAAAAATTACCCGACGATTCTCCAGGTTTTTCCAAGGAGGACAGTTGCTCACAGGATCACACTCCGGATGCTTCAAGTCAGATTCTCCTTTACCGATAGGGAACAATTGATTTGCAGGGATTCCTTTATTTACCAAATAACGTACAACTGAAGCAGCTCTTCTTTCTGAAAGGTTCTGGTTGTATTGAGCACTTCCCGCAGCATCTGTATGGCCTTCTACATAGAATCTGTAGTTTGGATGTGCCTCTAATACGTCAAACGCGGCATTTAGTTTCGGATAAGAAATCTGTCTGATTACATCTTTATCATAATCAAATTCTATACCTTGAAGAAGCTGGTTGAGATTGTCAATTATATTGTCAATGCTTACTTCTATCACAGGTAGAGGACAACCATTATTGGTCGGAGGCCCCTGAATTGTAGGACATTCATCAATAGAATCCGGAACACCGTCTGCATCGGAGTCTAAAGGACAACCTGCACCGTCAACTTTGATTCCTTCAGGTGTATCCGGGCATTTATCTTGAGCATCACAAACTCCGTCATTGTCACTATCCGGACATGGGCCGAGATCAACAGCTGGTGGAGAAACTATGATTAAATTTTTAAGAGGATCATGCCATCTTAAGTGTTCTTTGTGTTTTCCTAATTTGTAGTGTACTCCCAAAGAAAGGGTTATCATATTGTCATCCCGTCCCTCTTCATAATCTGCTAGAGTCACTATACCTCTTGGATCGGGATCTCCTGAAGCATCAAATTCTTCGTCACCCGTCAATACATACATAGCTCTAAGCTCTAAATCAAATTTAGGGCTTAGTTTATACATCAATCCGGTTCCAAACTGCCAAAAAATAGAAACAGATGAAAAATCCTGATCGGTAACGGTCAGCCAGTCGTGATACTTATAACCTTCTGGAGAGTTGGTGGCAATCCGGCTTGCTTTGTATCCTAAAGTACCTACTCCGGCATAGATGTGGTGAGCCCATCTATAGGGAGATTGATTGTCAACCCTTCTCATTATGGAACTTAAATTGATGTCTGCCAGAAGAGAGAGAGCCTGATACTCGGTTTTACCCTCCCATGCATAATAGGTTCCATAATGTTCCATACCTTGATTGTGCTGGTTGGTTCTCCCAATTTGATACATCAGGCTTATACCATAAGCATGTGTGACTTGTTTGGTAAGCTGTGCCTGGAAATCATATCCGGGGGTAAATTTGCCGCTACCCCAACTCACAAAATCTGCACCCTGAAGTAGATTTCCCCCGGCATAGATAGCGAAAGACCAATCGTTGAACTCTTTGTCAGCATTGGTAAAACTCTTGGTGTTTTTAGGGACAGTGGTTGTAAGCCTGTCGGTATTGTCTTCCTGGGAAAATAGATTCCCTGAGATAAAAAGCAAAGACAATACAACTAATTGTAGTTTTTTATTCATAGATTTATTTTTTGGTGGTTGTTGATTTACAAACAATTATTAATAATAAATGTTTGAGTTGCAAATTTAGAAAAATAATCTGTTTATTAAAATTTGAGAAGAGTTTTTACAAAATTTCTTGATCTTATCTGATGATGAGGAAGCATTAAGCGGCTGCTTTCAAAAATTAAATTATTGAATGTCAGTATATCAATGTCTATAATCCTGTCTTCGTACAAAGCATCTGATTTAGATTTTGTGTAAACCCTTCCCATCTCTTGTTCAATAGATTTTATTAAATTTAAAACAGAGATGGGAGAAAATTCAGTTTGGATGAATAGTGCCTTATTTAGAAAATTATTATTTGATTCAAAGCCAACCGGTTCTGTTTCTATAATTTCAGAATTTTTTATAATTTCGCCAATCCTTTTGCCGATAAGACCTTGGGCTGTTTTTATATTGAGATTTTTATCTCCTAAATTGGTTCCGAGTAACAAAACAACCTGATTGTGCGACATATCTGCAAAGTAATAAATATATAGCTTAAAATAATGAAAAAATTCTTTGGAAATGTATTTACCGTAGTTATTGGAAATTTCCTGACTTTCGCGTTTATTGCGCTTGTGATTGGTGGAATTGTTCTGGTTTCTGCCATACCTTCATTCTTTCAGGGTAAAGGACCGAAAGATGGTTCTGTATTGGAAATTACCCTGAACTCTCCTATAAAAGAGAGTAGCATGGATAATGAAGTTTCTTTGTTTGGGCCGGCTCCCGGTACTCAAATTTATTTAAGAGATATTCTGCGGTC
>CAZKOC010000068.1:5864-9515 GCA_964554275.1 uncultured Weeksellaceae bacterium | reverse complement strand
CTCAGGATATTTCCGCGATAAGAGATTTTTTCAAGCATTTACGTGATACGGGCAGTCCTCTTAAATATACTTTATTGTTCGGAGGAGCATCTTATGACTTTAAAAACAGAATTCTCAACAATAGTCATTTTGTTCCGGCTTATCAGAGTTTTGATTCCAAAGTATTAAATGAAGACGGGGCCAACACTTTTGTGACGGATGATTTCTTTACCATGTTAGACGATACAGATATTATAATAGCGCCTAATACGTCCGGGGAATATAAAACCGGGGTAGACTTTCAAATGGATATAGCAGTAGGGAGGCTCCCGGCAAACAATCATGCAGAAGCCAAAGTAATGGTTGATAAAACCATTGCTTATTACGAAAAACAACCCAACCAGGGGACTTCATTTGGCGATTGGAAAACGAAATTTTATTTGGTAGTGGATGATAATGATCCCGGAGCAGGTAATGCTTTTCATACTTTGCTGGAAAATGCTACCGCGCAGTTTATAGAAAATAACATAAAGTATGCGACGGTTCGCAAACTGTATTTAGATGCTTTTCCTGCAATGGGAACATCCGGAGGCCAAAGGTATCCGCAGGTAAATCAAGGAATTGCCAATGCATTTGATTTAGGAAGCGCACTGATTGTTTATTTTGGACACGGAGGGCCACGAAGTTGGTCGCAGGAAAGGGTTATTACTTACGAAGAAATAAACAATTTTTCTAATTTTTCAGGGCTTTATTCCCGTTTGCCTGTTGTGTTGACAATTACCTGTGAGTTTACGGTTTGGGATGTTCCGGAAATTGCATCGGCAGGAGAGTATATGTTCAAGAACCCTATAGGTGGTGCGGTTCTTATGCTTACGACGAGCCGGCCAATTCATACTGATTATGGAAAAGACTTTAACGAAGTAATAATAGAAAAGATATTGGAAGTCAATGGAGATGTTTATGTTCCTTTAGGAGAAGCCCTTAGAAGGGCCAAAGTACAGCACCCTGACGCCAGCGCCAACCATTACAGTGTCAATCTGCTTGGTGATCCGATGCTTTCGATCACACGCCCGCCAAGAGACATTAGAATTACCAAAATAAATGGTGAAGATGCTGATACATTTGATGGGATTTTACGTGCGCTTGATTTCGTGGAAATTGAAGGTGAAGTGTTAAATGTTAACGGAACAGGAAAGGATTTTTCATTTAACGGGAAAGCCAATGCAACTTTGTTTGATAAACCGATCAATAAATCAACATTGAATAATGATGGGAATATAGACGTATTAAACTATCAGGAGCAAGTCAATGCAATATTCAAAGGAGGTACAAATGTCACGAATGGAAATTTCAAATTTCAATTTTATATCCCAAAAGACATCAACTACGAAATAGGAAACGGCAAACTCACCGTTTATGCACACAATAATGTTACAGATGCCGTAACTACCAAAACTGTGAGGGTAGGGGATCAAAATCCTAATGGTCTGAATGATGATGATGGCCCTGCCATCGGATTATACATGAACAATCTGAATTTTGTGGATGGAGGAATCACGGACCGGGATCCCTATCTTTTGGCCTGTTTGGTTGACAGTACCGGAATTAACACAAGCGGAATTGCCATAGGACACGACATTACCGGTATATTGGATGGAAATGTAGAGGGGACTTATGTGTTGAATGAATATTACGAAGGAGGTGACAATAATCCATGTACTAATCCACAGGTCTTAGATTATCAGAAAGGTCAGGTTATGTATAAACTTAGCCGGTTAGCCCTGGGCAATCATCAAATTGTATTCAAAGCCTGGGACATCAACAATAATTCGTCTGAACAAACGTTAGACTTCGTAGTGATGGAGGATGGTTCCGACCATATCTATATTGACAAATTGCTAAACTGGCCAAATCCGTTTACCAACCAAACCTACTTCCACTTTGAACACAATTGTGACACTGAGCTGGATGTGATGGTGCAAATTTTTACGATTTCGGGTAAATTGGTAAAAACCATAAGGCAAACCGTATCAGCAGAGCCTTGGCGCGAAGGTTACAGAACAGGAAGATTCGCAATTCCCTGGGACGGCTTAGATGATTTTGGCGATAAAATCGGAAAAGGGGTGTATATTTACCGCGTCACAGCGAGAGGGGTAGATTCTGAGCTCTGCAAAGGCTCAGCCACCGCCATAGAAAAATTAGTGATTTTAAAATAATTATAAAGATGATGATGAAAAAAATTTCGATTGGATGTTTACTGTCTTTATCAGTATTTACATTTGCACAAGAAGAGCAGCCTAACCCTGTCTTAACAGGTGCACCATTCTTAAGAGTTTCACCGGATGCAAGGGCAGGGGCATTGGGAGATATGGGAGCAGCAACATCTGCTGACGCATTTTCACAATACTGGAACCCGGCCAAATATGCATTCAGCAAAAGCTATTCAGGTATAGCCGTTTCATATACTCCTTATATGAGTGGTATTACAGATGATGTCTTTTTATTAAATGCATCTTACTACACATTTTTAGGAAGTGAGGAAAGAAGTACTTTATCAGCAAGTATTTACTATTTCAATATCGGAGAAATCAACCTTACAGAACTTATTGGGACTCAAATTGTGGACAATGGTATCGCAAAGCCAAACGAATTTTCGATTGATTTGTCGTACGGTCTAAGATTGACTGATAACTATAGTATGGCTGTAACCGGACGATTCGTCAGATCGGATTTATTTAACAATGTACCGGATCAAACTGTACAGCCTGCAAATACATTTGCAGTGGATGTTTCCGGATTCTACCAGACACCGCGCCATAGCTGGAATAACTTTGAAGGACGCGCACGTGCCGGTTTCAACATCAGCAACATCGGTCCTAAATTAGATTATTCCAATAACGAAGACAATGCTGCTTACCTGCCTACGAATTTAAGAATCGGAGCAGGTTATGATTTCATATTAGATGATTATAACACTGTAGCTGTAACCCTGGAAACCAATAAACTTTTGGTTCCAACCCCACAAATGGATAGTACAGGATATTATATTCCTAATAAAGGTGTTGTAGAGGGAATGTTTAGCTCGTTTGGTGACGCGCCGGGAGGATTTAAAGAAGAAATGAAAGAGTTTACCTGGGCAGCTTCGGCGGAATATTCTTACAACGATGTATTATTTATCCGTGCAGGATATTTTCATGAAAGCCCAATGAAAGGAGATCGTCAGCATTTGACGTTGGGGGCTGGATTGAAATATAACTCTTTCGGACTGGATTTTTCTTACCTGATCCCAATGTCTGACACCAATAACGCATTGGAAAACACTCTTCGTTTTGCTCTGACATGGGAATTTGGAGGTGAAGTAGATATAAATAACTACGATTATTAATTTCTAAGTTTATATTTAATTAGGAAAACGCCTGAATATATTTCTGTTCAGGCGTTTTTCATGGTAGAAATTTTATTGATGATATTTTTATCAAAACACTTATATTAAAAAATTATACTTAACTTTAATTTAATATTGGGTTAATTATCTTTGCGCCACATTTAATACTTACGTATGTCAGTGAATAAATTTTTACAGTTTCTAGTTCCAAAGGACAGAAAATTTTTCCCTCTTTTTCATGAACACGCTCAAATCCTTGTAAACATGGCTCAGACACTTCATGAGGC
>CAZKOC010000068.1:0-5764 GCA_964554275.1 uncultured Weeksellaceae bacterium | reverse complement strand
GACAATATCTACGATAAGGAGATTTATGAGATTTTTGACGAATACGAAAATGTAAAAGATATCATCAAGTACAAGGAGGTATTTTCCGCGCTGGAAACTACAACCGACAAATGCAAATACGTTGCAGACGTATTGGAATCCATCTCTGTAAAACATTCATAAATCCGCAACTTCCAAAAGTATGGATTCACAACTGATTCTTTTAATTGTCATCATAATTCTCGCACTGGCGTTTGACTTTATCAACGGGTTTCATGATGCGGCCAACTCTATAGCTACCATTGTGGCAACAAGAGTTTTAACGCCTTTTCAGGCAGTACTTTGGGCGGCATCTTTTAATTTTGCGGCTTATTTCATATCAAAATACTGGATTGGCGAATTTAAAATTGGTAATACAATTGCAAAATCAGTCAATGACAATTTTATCACACTTGAAGTAATTCTTGCCGGAATCATTGCCGCCATTATTTGGAATCTTTTAACATGGTGGTTCGGGATACCGTCTTCCTCCTCACATACGCTGATTGGAGGATTTATAGGAGCGGCAGTAGCTCATGCAGGAGCTTTTGCACAAAATGGAGAAGATGTAATCAATTATATAAAAGTGATACCCATTGTGCTTTGTATATTCCTTGCGCCTATGATAGGGATGTTCATTGCCTATTTTCTCACGATCCTCATCATGAACATTTGTAGGAATTCCAATCACAAAAAAGCCGAAAAATGGTTTAAAAGATTGCAGCTGGTTTCATCGGCACTATTCAGTTTGGGGCATGGAGGAAATGATGCACAGAAAGTAATGGGTATCATAGGTGCGGCCGTAATTTTTTATCACGTTCAGGCGGGACATCAGGACTGGATCACTTCAGAAAATCAATTCAATTATTTTGTTGACGAATGGGGATGGGTACCTTTTGTTTCATTTCTTGTCATCGGTTTGGGAACAATGTCAGGGGGGTGGAAAATCGTAAAAACGATGGGTACCAAAATTACAAAAGTTACCCCTTTGGAAGGAGTAGCTGCAGAAACTTCAGGAGCTATGACTCTTTATGTAATGGAATACTTGGGGATTCCGGTTTCTACAACTCATACCATTACCGGTTCCATTATCGGAGTCGGGATTACGAAACGGGTTTCAGCGGTTCGCTGGGGAGTGACGATTAATTTACTTTGGGCTTGGATTCTAACCATTCCGGTTTCGGCACTAATTGCTGCGCTCATTTATTATTTCATTAAATTATTTCATTAAATAAAAAAGAGTCAATTTGGTAGGATTAGCTCTTTTTTATGCCTTATAATTTGAATAGTAGTAGACAAGCCCAGTGAATATAATGGATAGTCATATAGTTGATATTGATAAGGCTGCAACGGGAACTACCAAGACGGGATTAAACTAAAGGGATAGTGGGGCTTTTATTTAAGATGTAGGTCTTTTGGGGTGTGGCTTGGCAAGTGCCGATAAATTGGTTAGACTGAATAAAAGATAGTTTCTTAGGTAAATTAATTAATAAACCACAGTTCTCCCTCGTTTATTCAGATAATAATGCCACATAAAACATGTTCCCAATGAACGAAGCGGTTTCCAGTTTTTGGAAATTTTCAGGATTTCTTCCCGGGAATTAACTTTGTATAATTCTTTCATCGCATTGACAATCGCAATATCTCCGATGGGGAAGATATCTTTGGATTGCAGACAAAACAACAGGTAAACATCAGCCGTCCAGTTTCCGATTCCTTTGATGGAAGTTAATTTTTCCCGAACCAAAGGTTCCTCAAGTAGAATTAATTCTTCTAAAATCAGTTGTTCTTCAAGCAGGGCGATTGACAGATTTCTTAAGTATTTAGCTTTCTGCTGACTGATGTAGCAATTGCGCATTTCCCCGTCGGAAAGTTTCAGAATGTTTTCAGGCGTAAATTCACCTAAAAAACCATTCAGCTTTTCAAAATGCACTTTGGCGGAAGCCAGGCTGACTTGTTGTTCCAATATGATTTTGGAGAGCGAAATGAAATCAGGGCTGCGTTCCCAATTCGGAGGAACTCCATATTGATCGTGGATGTCAGCAATGATTTTATCTTTCGATAAAATAAATTTTAAATCGCTGTTATTTACAATTTTATTCATTTAAAACTAATGCCTTTTGGCTATGAAACTAATTGCCTCAATACGTTTTCGTCATATCAGCCGGAAAAACAAGGTTGTACTCCGTGGGGATGAAATCTTCTTTTGGAAGTGAAAGTTTTCCATCTTCTGATTCAAAAACCGAAATCACGGCAATCTTTAAATCAGGATTTGATTTTTTCAGGTACCAATAAATCCCTCCGTATTGTTTGCTATGAAAATCACCGTGATAATGCAGAAGCAATTGACCTTTTTTCCATGAATTGTAGATAGATTCTGCCATGGTAGCATCTTTTACAGCCTGAGCAGCTACAAAATTCATTGCATTCGAACCGGCGTGATCACCCATCATTTCCATCATTTCAGGGTAACCGGGCGTGTCCAAAGTTACTTCTACAGGCAATTTCATCATATAGTTTTTTTCTTTTGAGGTAACCGTATTTAAACTGTCCAATCCTTTTTTCGCGACGATTGAAGCATATCTTCTGGGGATATTCGTCGCGATGAAATTCAGTTTTTTGTCCTTAGCAAAATCGACTAACGGTTTATAATCCGTAGTGAAATTATTCCATAAGCGCATGGAATCTTTCAGGATTTTTTCGTCCAATTTTCCTGATAGATAATCATTTAACTGTGATTGGTTATCACGTTCAAACATTTCGGCTCCTAAAACCAGATTTGATTTTTTCTTTTCGTAAAGTGCTTTCGTCAATTGTAATTGCAGCCAGTGGTTGATGGAATTGTTATGGTGTTCGCCAAAAAGGATGATATCATAACTTGCAAGGTCATTTACGATCTTATTGAATTTTACTTCTTTTCCTTTCTTATTGTAGAACTGGAAAGGAATGGCTTCCTGAGCGGTTACAAAGGAAAGTTGAAAAATGAAAACTGAGAAAAGTATATATTTTACCATAATATGAAATCAAATACCTGTCAGGTTTCGAAACCTGACAGGTAAATATATTTGAATTATTTTTCCAATTCTGTAATCAAATCTCTCCAGGCTTCAAGTTCAGGAATTCCCGGTTTTCTTTTTCCGAAAAACTGAGCGATGATCTCTCCATATTTGTTAAATGATTCAACCGCTGTAACCATTCCGTCTACCGTAGGTTTTCTGACTACCCAGGTTTCCGTGATTTTCGCTGTATCCAAATGCAGATTAAAATTCGGGTCCATCACATTGATCCAGCTTCCGTGCCACATCACTTTTTTTACATTTCCGGTGTGAATCTGGATGTTTCCTCTGTTTCCGACGAAAACCATAATCGGCAGGTCGGTCGCAGAAGCTTGCTCCAAAAGCGTAACTACTTTTTCATTGTCAATTTTTTTGGCAAAAGTTTCATCGGGAGCCAAACGCAAAGCTTGAGTTCTGCTTACGCCGAATTTTCTCAGCATCATAAAAAAGTCGTGGGTGTCTTTTAATTCTCTCCATGCATTTTGGAAACCTTCCACATCTATTTCCCTGTCCGGTGTCTCAGCCGGTTTCGGAGCAACTAACTCGGTTGCCATTCCCGGAGTTTGTTTGTCGGATTTATATTTTTCTACCAATGCCTCGAAAGCAGGTTCATTACTATCTTTTGTCAAATAGATTTTATGAATAGCCAAACCGTCTTTCCCAAAAAATTGCAATGATTTTTTATCACCTTCGGTTACAGCAAAAGCATATTTCCATTGTGAAAGAAAGATTCGCATATCAATGTCTTCACCTACAAACAATTGTGCGTGAGGACTGCTGAAATCTCCGTTTAAGTAAATGCCTTTTCTTTCATGAACACATTCGTCATTTCTTGTCAACGCCATCACTTTTCCGAAAGATTCCACCTCAGAAAGTATATTGGCAAATTCAGGTTTCAAAACCATAACCCCATCTCCGACATTGGTAGAAAGCAATTCTCCTTCGCTTACCCCCAGGGCATCAGCAGCATTACGAATTCGCAGATGAGGTTGTTCCGCTTTCAGTGCATTCCATTTTTCTTTTAAAGTACCGGTCAATGTATTCATCATGTTTTTTTTAAAGTCTATATTCTGTTCTCTTTTTTCTGAAATTAATTTCCAAAGATAATCATTGGATTTTTGGTTACCGGATTCGCACAAATTGCACAGGGAAAATTATAAGCGTCACTGATGATTTTTTCATTAAATACCTCCTGAGGCTTTCCATGCGCGGTGGCCTTTCCGTTTTTCATCAATAAGATCTTATCTGCAAATTGAGCCGCTAAGTTCAAATCGTGTAAAACCACAATCGCCGTATTGGCTTTCTGGGTAAATTCTTTAATGGTTTTTAATGCTTTGTGCTGGTGCTTGATATCCAGATTATTCAAAGGTTCATCCAAAAACAGTAGTTTGTGTGTAATATCGTTTTTGAGTTGAGCCAGTGTCCTTGCCAAATGAACTCTTTGTTTTTCGCCACCGGAAAGTGAGTTGTACTCTCGGTCTTTCAAATGCAAAATGTCGGTTTCCTGCATGGAACTTTCTATGGCTAATATGTCTTCAGGTTTTGGGATAGAATTGAAATACGGATAACGCCCCATCATCACGACGTCTTTAATCAGTAAAGGAATGTCGTTTGTATTGTGCTGGGAAAATTTCGCTTTGTTTTTGGCTAACTCTCTTAAATCCCATTCTTTGAATAATTTATTTTTAAACAAAACTGATTGGGTTTCACCCGTTTTTAATTCATTTGCCAAAACACTCAGAAGGGTTGATTTTCCCGCTCCGTTAGGGCCGACGATCGCAAGAAATTCACCATATTCAACCGAAATATCGATGCTGTTGAGTATAGGATATTTTTTATGTGAATAAGATATTTGATGTCCTTTGATCATTACATCGAATTTTTATATCGAATTAAAATAGCAATAAAAACAGGAGCACCCATAAATGCGGTCAAAACCCCGATCGGGATTTCAGAAGGTGCAACAATTGTACGGCTGATTGTATCGGCAACCAAAAGCAGAATGCTTCCCATAACGGCTGATAATGGCAAAATAATCTGATAATTGGATTTGAAAATCAATCGTAAAATATAAGGAACGATTAACCCCACAAAACCAATTGTACCTGAAAAAGCAACGCATGCACCTACCATTAAAGCGGTTAAAACAATGATTTGTTTTTTTATTTTTTCAACATGAATTCCCAAGTGTTCCGCATCTTTTTCGCCTAACATCATAGCATTCAATGCTTTTCCTTTATGAATTAAAATGGAATATGAAAGAATCATTACCACAAATAAAATTCCGTTTTTTGTCCAGGTAGCTCCGCCTAAACTCCCTAAATTCCAGAAAGTTAAATCACGTAATTGTTCATCTTTGGAAAGATAGATTAGAAATCCTGTAACTGCAAATCCTAATGCGGTAACAGCAACTCCGGTCAAAAGCATGATGACTACATTGGTTTTTCCTTGCGTGGTAGAAATCTTGTAAACCAGCAGCATGGTTGATAAAGCACCTATAAACGCGGCAATGCTCAACAGGGAGAACTGAACGAATTCCGGTAATAAATGCCGGAAATAAGATCCTAAAACGATGGTTACGGCGGCCATCAAAGTTGCTCCGGCGGTAATTCCGATTAAATCAGGCGTAGCCAACGGGTTTTTGAACATTCCCTGCATAGTGGTTCCGGCAACGGCCAGAATACTTCCGA
>CAZKOC010000067.1:0-9613 GCA_964554275.1 uncultured Weeksellaceae bacterium | reverse complement strand
AGCGAGAAAGCCATCAATTATATTTTATCAAAATACCTGAAAGGGATGCCACAGGAACCTGTATGGGTTGACGGCTCAGGATTGTCAAGATACAATTTGTTCTCTCCTAAGGACATGGTTTTTGTTTTGAATAAATTGTACAGTGAATTTTCAAAGGAACGTTTGTTCAATATTTTTGCCGTAGGGGGAAGGACCGGAACATTGAAAAATAATTATGGAGGAAGCCCCCCTTACATTTATGCCAAGTCCGGAACATTGTCAAACAATTATTGCTTGAGTGGATATCTGATTACGAAATCAGGAAAAACATTGATTTTCAGTGTGATGAATAATCATTTCCAAAAAGAAAACTGGCAGATAAGACAGGAAACGCAGAAGCTGCTGGAATACGTGAGGGATAATTATTGAAAGCGAAATTCGTTTTTCGAAGTTCGAAATTCGTGAAAAATTTAATCCAAAATCATAATCCGCCCGCCTCTGCCCGGCCTTTTGTCAGACTTTCCTCCGAATTTGTCCAGTTTGAATCCAAGCGAGAACATCACATAACGTTTTAGCACATCGTTTTGAACATCGGATATATAAGTATCTGAAATTGTTCTTCTGTCGCCGGTATTTTGATTCAGTATATCATACACTTTGACTTTGAAGCTTAGCTGATCTTTCCAGAAATTGTACGCCAGGCTGGTATTCCATAAAAAGAAATCTTTCTTGAATCCGTCTGCAATCTTGGAATTGTAAGTGTAGCTGAAGTCGTTTCCGAAAACGAAATTTTTAGGCCAGTAATTCGTTGTTGTCAATTTAAAATTGTGCACTACGTTGGTAGATGAGTTGATCCTGTAATTTTCATAATCGGAAAACTGGTAACGTAAGTTATAACTTGGATTGATGGTCAATGTTTCACCCAAATCCCAATTAAAATTTACCCTTGGGCTGATGCTGTAGTTTCTTGAAATAAATTCTTCACCGTCCACAAATCCTTTATTGCTTGAATGATTGAAATTGATTCCTCCACCAATTCTGAACTTATTCCTGTCTTTCGTGAAAGATTTATTCAGGCTGAATCCACCCCAAAGACTATAATTTCCCTGAACGTTCTTATAGGTCGAGGTCGTCGCAAAATTTTCGTCAATTATTCGGTAATTGGTGATTCCGACTTCTTCAAAATTTCCTCCGAAATAAATATTGTAACCTGTTTTTGCCTGAAAGTTATAATTGTTGAATCCTGTATAGATATTGTGAATCCTTGTCGGGTCCAAGTCCGGATTTCCAATGTATGTATTCAAAGGATTTGCCAGATTTTCTATCGGTAATAATTGCCGAGCTGAAGGTAAAGTGATGTTGTAATTATAATTAACATAAATCGAAGCTCCTTTTCCAAGCCTGTAATTTCCGTTTACCGAAAAAGACGGCAAAGCATAATTTTGTTTCAGGTAATAATCCTGTGATAAATAATTACCATTGTTTTTTTGACTGAGAAACTGGACGCCTCCGCTAACCGAAGCACTGAACTTCTTTTTACGTAGTTTAAACATTCCAAATGGATTTACGCTGTTGAAATCTGACGATAATTCGTAACTCAGCAGTTCATTTTCATTTATATAATCTCCCAACACTTCATCGTAATCAAACACATAGGTATGATCTCTGGAACTTTTGATTGCATAGTCTACACCGATTCCCAAATTAATTGAGTCTAAAACCGGAAATTCATATTCCAGATTAAATTCGTATTCATCTTGCTTGGTTCGGTCTTGTGTATATTGATTTCGGATGTCGTCCGCCTCTCCCGTTTGATAAAAATATGTGTTTGAGAGATTGATTCCATCTGCTTTATCGCGTGTGTTGTTGTTAGAAAAGCCCAGGTTTAGCTTTGTTTTATTTTTGAATGATTTGAAGAAGTTGATGTTGTTTGAGAATGTTTGTTTGGTTTGATCGTTAGAAGTATTTCCGTTGCTTTCATTCAATAAGTCTCCAGCTTCATTAACCGAAGAATTATCAAATAGATTGAACGATTTGGTTTTGTTGTATGCAAACTGCGGCTCGAACCAAATGCTGCTCGTCGAATCGATTTTTACTTCAAAACTCGTAGTGAAATTATGATTGAACGACTGATTTCTGCTCTTGGAAACTGACTCCGTTGTATATGTATTACTGGGTAATAAATTTTGCTGAATTGTCTGGTTGTTATTTTTCGTGTCGGATTCCGTATAAAAGTAACTTCCGTTGAACTCAATGTCTTTTGCCCAGGTGTCTGAATAATTAATTCCGCCAACATTGGATTGCGTAATTCCCGTTCCGCTTCCTCCGAAACTAATTCCGTTGATGCTAAACGAGCCGGTGTCGTTCATCCAAACGCTTCGGTTCCGCCCGCCCGACATATTGTCAAAAATATCATTCATTGAAAATCCTACGGAATTGATGTTATTGGACGAGCCTAAGATACTCAGTTTGGTATTGCCTTTGAAATAATTGAGCATCAAACTTGATTCGTAACGGTCATCGGTTCCATACCCACCCATAGCTTTCAGCATTACGCCCTTGTTTTTATCTTCATCGATGGTAAGGTTTATGCTGGAGTTATTTCCACTTGCTTTGTCGCCTGAAAGTTCCTCTTTTTTGGTTTTGGTGTCTGTTACCTGGACTTTATTGATGATATTAGCGGGCAAATTCTGTAGTGCAATCTTCCCGTTCTTGTCAAAAAATGGTTTTCCGTTTACCAGAATTTGATTTACCTCTTTTCCATTTACGGTAATTTTTCCGTCTTCATCGATTTCAACTCCCGGAAGCTGTTTCAACAAAGTTTCAACATTGGCATCGGGTCGGACTTTAAAAGATGAAGCATTGAATTCCAGCGTATCGCTTTTGATCCTAATAGGCGGTGATCCCGTTACAACCGCTTCACCTAAACTGATTAAGGTTTTTAACTCAATTTTACCCAAATCTTTGTTTTCCGTCAGAGATTCAAAATCTTCCCTGAATTCCCCACTCAAATCGTCTGAAATACTGAAAAATACAGGTTCATTTATTTTCTTGATTTCCAGTTTGAAATTTCCGTCTTTGTCGGTCAGGGAATAATCCACGACCGTCGAATCTTTTAGGATAGAAAGATAAACCGTTGCAGCCTCAACCGGTGTCTGCAGAATTTCATCTATCGCGTTACCCGAAATGATAACCCGCTCTTGAGCAGAGAGCAAGGAAAAGGAGAGGAAAATGAAAAGGAAAATAAAGGCCGTCGGTTTCATCTAATCATTTAAAAATTCCTGCAAGTTTAAGTTTTATTGGACAAGAATGTGGTTAATGAAAAGTTAATCCAATTCAAAAAGTTTCTGAGAGTCCTTTTTCATATAAGCTTAAGATTTTAAATCTTTAATGATCAGTTCAGCCGTTCGCTCCGAAGCGCCTTGTCCACCGAGTCTTTGTTTCAATTCTTTGTAGTCATTCAAAACCTGTGAGCGTTTAGGCTCCGTTAGGATTTTGTTTAATTCAACCTTTAAGTTTTTGGTATTTAACTCTTGTTGGATCAATTCTTTTACCACTTCTTTGTCCATAATCAAATTAACCAAAGAAATAAATTTGATATATTTCACCACCCGTTTTCCAATTTCGTAGGAAATTCGGCTTCCTTTGTAACAAACAACTTCAGGGATATTGAGCAGTGCCGTCTCCAAGGTCGCCGTACCTGAAGTAACCAAAGCCGCTTCGGAAATTCTAAGTAAATCGTAAGTCTTATTGGAAATGATTTTGATTTGATTTCCACCAATTTCTTTGTAAAATTCTAAATCCAGAGAAGGAGCGCCGGCAACTACAAACTGGTATTCAGGAAAATCCTTTTCCACAGAAAGCATAATCGGCAATTTCTTTTTGATTTCCTGGTTGCGGCTTCCCGGCAAAAGTGCAATTACTTTACGGTCATCTAAACCATTTTCTGATTTGAATTTTTCCAAATTCATTTCCGGCGAATCTTTCATGGCATCCAAAAGTGGATGACCGACGAAATCTACATCATAATCATATTTTGCATAAAAATCCTTTTCAAAAGGAAGGATCACAAACATCCTGTCCACGAATTTTTTGATTTTATGAACGCGTCCGGTTTTCCAAGCCCATATCTGTGGTGAAATGTAATAGTAAACTTTTATGTCTAAATTCTTTACAAACTCCGCAATGCGAAGATTAAATCCAGGGTAGTCCACCAGAATGACCGCATCGGGTTTGTATTGCTGGATGTCTTTTTTACAAAATGAAATATTGCCAATAATCGTTCGCAGGTTCATAATAACTTCTGAGAAACCCATGAAAGCGAGGTCTTTGTAATGTTTTACAAGTGTTCCGCCTTGTTGCTGCATTAGATCTCCGCCCCAAAAACGGAATTCCGCCTGAGGATCTTTTAATTTTAATTCTTTCATTAAGTTGGAACCGTGTAAATCTCCCGATGCTTCCCCTGCTATGATGTAATATCTCACTTTTAAAATCTGGTTGCAACAAAGGTAATGAGATTGTCTATAAAAATAAAATCAGGCAGCTTTCCAAGCCCACCTGATTTCCACATTAAACTACTTAATGACTATTTACTTTTTAACTACTTTTCTCGTTGTGGTTTTTCCCTCTTTTGTCGATATTTTCACTAAATAAATGCCTTTTGGCAAAGATGAAATATTGATTTGAGATGAATTAAATTCATAGATTTTTCTTCCTGACAAATCAAATAATGCTACGTTTTGAATTTCTGATTTTGAATTAAAGTTTAAAATTCCGCTTGTCGGATTTGGATAAATGATCACATCAGAAACCTGATTATTGAACTCCCCGTTTTCAAGCGTTGTTAAATCCAAAGTATATTTTACCAAACCTAAGTCCTGTACCAGGAAATATACATCTACCTCATTTTCATCATTGAACATGATTTTAGTTGAATTTGACCATAGATAACCCAGTTCTTCTGATCCGACTTCAGCCCAGGTTTCTCCGTTATCTTTGGTATAAACTGTTTTAGTCTCTGATGAAGGATAAGCAACTCCGTCTTCAGTATGAGAAGAAGCAACGATCTTTCCTTCCACAAAAGGAGAAAATTCTACGGAATTCATCGGGAATTCATCATATATCCACGTCCAGCTTTGTCCTTCGTCTTCTGAAAGGAAAATTCCCTGTGAAGTCGCAATTGCTAATTCCTGCTCACTCAAAGGGTTTCTTGTTAATTCATAAATAAAATCTGAATCTGTAATAGCTCCTAATCCTGTTGAAAGCTCCTGCCATGTCTGGCCGTCGTCTTCTGTTTTATAGAGTTTATTTTGCTGTGTGATGTAGAAAATACTGTCATCTGCCGGATCAAAAACGATACTTGTGATATAGCCAAAAGATGGTGGCATAATTTCCTGATTTGCTATATTTTCCAAATCGGTAATGTCTAATTTGTAAAGGATTTCACCCATAGAGACAACTATTTTATTTGGATTTGGTTCGAAACTTCCGACTGCCATCAGCATTAGATAACTTCCTGTCAAAATTGTATGTGAGTTTGCGCCGTGATCATTGCTCATAGACAAAGCAGAGCTCCCCATCATTCCATTCATAGTAGATTGAAAAACACGTCCCGCAACATTTCGATCAGTATATACACCACTGCTTGAAAACATCGGGAAATTGTCAATCGGCAAAAGATTGAAGCCTTCTTCGGTCCCTTCGTCCAGATTCTGGTGCATCAATCCGTTTCTCAAACCATAATAAACGTGTTGTCCTTCACCATTAAAAACAGCCATTCTTCCGGTAGGATTTACAAATGGAGAACGAAGTCTTGACAAAGTTTCCCCGCCATCCTGTGAAATGAACGGATAATAATTGGCACAGATAATTACTTCGTTATTTATAAATGGATTAAATGAAGCCGTTAAACCATAATAATAATCTTCAGGATTAATTTCCGGATAAACATAGTTTGTCCAGGTTGTTCCTCTGTCATAAGAAACCACGATTTCATTTTCTTCCAAAATCATAATTTGATTTATATCCAAAGGATTGTAGGCGATCGAATGAATGCTGTTCGTCGACATGGAAGTCCAGTCAATATCAACTATGTTCCAGGTTTCTCCTCCATCCTGAGAACGGTAAAGGTTCTCCTGCTGGTCTCCGCTCAAATAAAACGTTCCTAAAAATATGTCATCAACATTTGACGGATTAAATGCGATCGCTGAGTAAACCGTCCCTGCAATTTTCTCCGTCCAGGTTTGTCCTGCATCCGTCGAAATCAACAATCCCCCTTCAACTGTTTCAGGCGAACCACCACGCATGATGAACAATTTTCCGACATCAGCCGGCGAAATCGCTACATTGTTTACATGGATATTTCCATTGTCCAAACTTGTATAAACCATATCCCAATTGCTTCCACTATCAGTTGTATAATAAATTTCAGTTTGCAGCCCAAAGTTTACCATTTTGGTTGTGTGCATCAACACTATATCATCGTTGTCTTTGAAAATGCTGTAAGATTGAATTAAATTTCCGGGCTGGTCGCCTATAGGAGTCGGGAATTCTTTCGTTACACTTTCCGTTTCCAAATCAAAAATCACAACTTTGTTCAAAGGGGTTCCTTCCGCTGTACAGATAAAAGACAAAGCTGTTCCATCATTAATGATGCTCATATCTTTTATAGTAATATGAAGATTTTCCTGTGGATGCGAATAAATCGCTTCCCAATCAGCCCCTTTATTGATTGATTTTACAATATGATTGGTAACCGTTCTTGCGTAAATGACATCCTCGTGATTCGGGTCGAAAGTAACGTCGAAAATCTGCCCGTAATCTTCGGATGCTTCGAACTGCATCTGTGCATTTAATTGTCCGGCAGAAAATATTGCCAAAACAATCGTCCAAATAATAAAACTATTTTTCATGTGTGAAAATTTAAATGTGGAGTAAAATTGGTGAATCTAATCCGTTTAATACCTCAAAACATATGCGACATTTTGTGACATAGTCAAAAGACAAGAAGTGACAGCTTCAATTAAATCGTTGATAAGTAGCCATATAAGGTCATCCCTTCAGGCGTGTGTAGTTTTTTGGAGATGCGTTCTTTTCTTTTGCGGCATGATTGTGGCGTAATGTTGAGCAGTGAAGAAATTTCTTTATTGCTCAAATTCATGTATACATAAATGATGAAACGAACTTCGGAAGCTATCAAATCCGGATGTTTGGATTTCAATCGGTCTATATAACCTTGATTGATTTCTTCAAAGTGTTTGAAAAAACTTTCCCACTGCGTATCCTGTTTTAAATGATTTTTGAGTTCACGTGCATATTTTGATAAATTTTCGTTTCGTGAAACTTCGGGTTGTTGCGAAAGTAATTTAATCACTTCCTCGATCAATTCATTTCTACTGGATTGATGAACTTCTTTGGCAGTGAGTTTCCGGTTTTTGAGTTCAAGTTCATTTTTCAGCCTTTCTTGTTCGAGTAAAGCCAATGCTTCTTTTTCACGAAGTTGTTTTTCTCGAATTAAATTATCAGTTCTTTCTTTATTTAATTCCAATTCGGCAATTTTTTCCTGTTGTTTATGTTTGATTGCATTATTTCTAAAAATCCAAATCACTAAAATCATAACCAGCAGACCTGCGCCGATGATCGTGTAAAAGAATTTTCGTTCATATTCCAGTCTGCGTTGCGATTGTTCTAATTCGTATTGATAATTTTGAATTTCAAATTTAATTTTCCCGTTTTCAAAAAGTTTTGTGTTTTTGGCTGAATTCAAAGAATCTTTCATCATAATGACCGAGTCTTTGTACAGAAGTGAAGGTTCGTATTTTTGGGATTTTGCTAGAATTTGTGACAAATATTCATACGTATCAACTTTATTCTGAAATGTATGTGCAAGTTTTCTTGCCTGAAATGCATATTCTTCCGCTCCGGGAAAATCGTCTTTTCTCTCATGAATCTGGGCTAAAATCAGAAGTGTAAAAATTCTGTTTTCTATTTGTTCTTCGCCTGTAAGTTGTGGCAATAACGGAAGTGCGATTTTCTCTGCTTCATCATAAAATCCTTTGAGCATTTTATTTTCTGCCATTGCCATTTTAACCATCAAGGCATTATTAGGGTCTTTTTCAACAAGAGACAAGGCTTCATTGATATAAATTGTGGCTTCGTCTGTTTTCTTTAGTTTATTCAAGACCAACCCTAAATTGGTCGCATACAATCCCTTTTTTTCATCTAATTTATTTTCCTTTGCAATTTTGTAAGCCTTGAGAAAATAGTCATAAGCTTTTTGATTATTTGCTTCTTGGAAATAAAGAATTGCAATGTTATTGAGCACTGTCATGATTTGACTTTCGTCTGACATTTCAGTAGCAATTTCATATGCTTCGAGATAATATTTCAGCGCTTCCCCATAATCGAGCATAAGATAATAATTTGCACCTATGTTGTTGGTTGCACGAAAAGATTCTTTATTCCAACCGTTTGCTTCTGCCATGGTTTTGGCTTTGACCAATAATTCCAAAGATTGTGCATGTTCCTTGTTGAACATTTTTTCAATTCCCTGCTGGATTATTTTTTCACATTCTTGCTGCGTTTGTGCTAATACAGAAAAAGGAATTAACATTAAAGAAATCACCAGGCAGACTTTTTTGAAGAATGCTGAATTGATTTTATATGTCAGGTTTCGGCTCATTTAATTCTAAAACATCTTGTTTTTTGGAGTAAATTTATTCAGGTTAAATTTCGTAATTTTACAAAAGAAAACAAAGATAGAGATTTGTGATGGAAGAAATTGTAAACAAAGTTGCCAAGAGTCCTTTGGTAACGATTGACTTAGAGGATTTTTATCCGGAAGGGAAACGGATGGTTTTTGATCTGAAGGATTTTTTATATGAAGAGTTAATTCTTAGGGAAAAAGACTTCCGTGAGCAATTAAAAAATCATAATTGGGAACAATATAAGGATGCTTTTGTGGCGATGGATTGCTCAACAGACGCGATCATTCCTTCTTGGGCATTTTTGCTGGTTGCAACTTATCTGCAGCCTGAAGCAAAGAAAATCGCGAAAGGAAGTTTGGTTGATTTAGAAACTTCGCTTTATCAGGAAATTATTTCGAAATTAGATTTAACTCCTTATGAAAATAAGAAAATCATCGTAAAGGGATGTAGCAGAAAACCTGTGCCTGATGCCGCTTACATTCTATTAATCGAGAAAATTCAACCGCGTATACAAACTTTGATGTACGGCGAAGCTTGCAGCACTGTTCCGTTGTTGAAGAAGAAGTAAAAACAAATCCCATTCACTTCGAGAACCTCAATGAGCGAGATTTTTCAATTGTCTAAATTTTCTTTAATCTATTTTATTTCTCTCAGCAAGACTGTGTATACAGGAAAGTGGTCGCTGTAACCATTTGCATAATATGTGTCACCTCCGTACATACGGAACGGATAACCTTTGTACTGTCCTTCTGGGGTAATCAGATAAGCAGGTGAAAAGATTTCGGATTTGTAAATTTTATAAGAATCAAATTTCTTATTGCTCTCGACCAAAGTACTTGTCGCCAGAAACTGGTCAAATAAATTCCATGAATCTCTGTATCCCAATGTTCCCATTCCTTTTTTGAACATGGATTCCATAGGATTGTAAA
>CAZKOC010000066.1:7702-9696 GCA_964554275.1 uncultured Weeksellaceae bacterium | reverse complement strand
CTAAATTTGAGGTATAATTATAAAATTCAACACTATGAATGTCAAATTAGCAAATTGTTGTGGAAACTGTGAGCATTTTATAAACGGACAAATTTGTGCTGTACAGGAAATTGTGGTAAGTGAAAATCAGGTTTGTGAAGCATACCAGTTCAAAGCTGTTTTGCACAGAGATGATGATTGTCTAAAATGTGTAAAATTTCAAACTAATAATTGCGCTCATCCTCAGAAAGCAAGCGAAGGAATTTTATGCAGTGTCTGGTATCCGAGGACTGCTATGATGTAAAATCCTTTTCCTATATATTTAGGAGCTGTATCAGTAAAGTCTTACTTCTGTAGCTCCTAATTTATATTTTCTGAAAGAGGCATCATAAAACTCGAGCTTTGTATAAGACTCGAGTAACTTATAAAGTTCTTCACGCAACTTTCCGGCACCATGCCCATGAATGAAAATAAGCCGATTCTGTTTTTCTTTCCGGGCGAGTTCTATTTCTGATTTTACCTTGTTTAATTGTATTTGAAGCATATCAAAATTAGACAGGCCCAAAGTATAGTCCACAAGATGCCCGATGTGCAGATCAACTTCCTTAGGTTGATTTAAGGTTTTTTGAATTTTACTTTTTGAGATTTCTTTTTCCGGTAATAATTTGAAATCTGCTATCTGCAAATCTTGATTGAGAATAAGTTCTGATTCATTGTATATTTCTTCAAACCCGAATTCATTCATGATTGTAACCCTGTGTTTCTCAACACTGAGAACCTCCCCTGTTTGGTTGGCATCCAATACTTTTATTTTATCTCCTATTTTAAACACAACCAAATATATAGAGTCAAATTAAATTACCCTTCAAATGAAAAAATAATTTCAATTTTATGATCAATGTCATTATTATTTTATACCTTCGAATGTCTTTTTAGCAAAAGTCGTATAAACTCTTATGAAACATATTTATTCTTTTCTTTTTTTGGGTATTCTGTTATTTGTTGCGGGGTGTTCTTCTGATAATGACGGCCCACTGGATGATGAACCGGAAGAGGTTTCTCCGGTAGTTTTAGACATAAATGCAGTTCCTTACCCCAAATTATCTGATTATAATTTATTCAAATCACCTATCTCTGACCAGAATCCTGTATATGGAGTAATTCCTTACGAGCCTATTTCTTCTCTTTTTACAGACTATGCGTTGAAAAAAAGGTTTATATGGATGCCTAAAAATGTCAGTGCCAATTATGTTTCAGATGATCAGATTTTCAATTTTCCTACGGGAACTATATTAGTTAAAAGCTTCTATTATAATAACGTCTCTCCTGATAATTCAACCAAAATTCTAGAAACCCGGTTATTGATCAAGAAAGGAGACGAGTGGATTTTTGCCAATTATAAATGGAACGATGCGCAAAATGAAGCTTTTTTTGATATGAACGGGAGTTTTGTGCCTGTGGAATGGACCCAGAATGGACAAACCAAAAGTGTGAATTACAGAATTCCTTCACAGTCAGAATGTTTTACTTGTCATAAAACCAATGAAAATGCAATCCCGATTGGACCCAAACCTCAGAACTTAAACTTCAATCTCTCCTATTTGGACGGTGGTATTATGAACCAATTAGAAAAATGGGAAGAATTTGGATATTTAAATACCGGATTTCCATCCAACATACAAACAATGGTAAACTACACCGACCCGTCAAAACCATTGGACCTGAGAATGCGCTCATATTTAGACATAAACTGCGCACATTGTCACAATGAACATGGACACTGTAATTATCTTCCCATCAAACTTGCGTATTCGGAAACTATGGATCCGCTAAATTTAGGAATATGTATAGTCCCCAATATAAACATAAGCGGTTTTGTAGGAGAAGAAGTGACACATATTGTAGTGCCTGGTAATACATTAAAATCTACTTTATACCATAGAATTAACAGTGATTTGGAAAATATCAGGATGCCTATGATCGGCAGATCACTGATTCATGAAGAAGCAGTTACA
>CAZKOC010000066.1:0-7602 GCA_964554275.1 uncultured Weeksellaceae bacterium | reverse complement strand
AAATATCAGGATGCCTATGATCGGCAGATCACTGATTCATGAAGAAGCAGTTACATTAACCACTCAGTGGATTAATTCTTTGGAAGGAGAATGCAATTAAAATACAATTAATTTAACACATACATCACATGAAGAAAATTTATTTACTAATCGCTCTAATTACTCTTAATCTAAATGCCCAAATCACATTTACGTCTCAGAATGTTTCTACAGAAGGATCATATAAAATGTGTGTTGTGGATATGAATGGAGATTTTTTAGACGACATCGTTAGTGTGTCAAGTACAAATATATATGTACTTTTTCAAAATGAAGACGGGACTTTTACTTCTAAGAGTTTCCCTACCAGTAACGTTCAGTATTTACCGGGATGGTCTATGGCCGCAGGTGATTTTAATGGGGACGGATACAACGATTTGCTATATGGAAGCGGTTCAGGTGTGACTTTCATGCTTTCACAATTTAGCGGATCAAGTGTTTCTTATACAGCTGTTGCCGGACCTCAGTATGTATTTTCTCAACGATCTAACTTTGTGGACATCAACAATGACGGAAATTTAGATGCCTATGTTTGTCATGATGTGGAACCAAGTGTGTATTATATCAACGAAAATAATTCCCCTGTTTTCAATCAGGGCGGACTAGGAGATTATCCGTCAGGTGGGCACTACGGTTCGATCTGGATCGATTATAACAACGATGGTAATATAGACTTATATATCGCAAAGTGTGGAGGTGAAGAAGATAGAAGAAGAAATCAGTTGTACCGTAACAATGGAGACGGAACTTTTACAGATGTAGCTCAACAAGCAAATTTGGCAAGTACCTCTGAACAATGGTCGTCTGCATGGGGAGATTTCAACAATGACGGCTGGCTGGACGTATTCAATGGTAAAAATGCACAAATGGGTGGTCAGGGAAGCCATGAACTGATGAAAAATAATGGTGATGGTACTTTTACAAATGTAACGGCCGGTTCAGGGTTTGATGTCTTCAATGGTACAAGCAGAGAACACATTGCTCATGATTTTGACAATGACGGATATTTAGATATTGCCGGAAATAGCAATAAAATTTTCCTAAACAATGGAGATATGACATTTTCACCTATCAATGTACCATTTTCTGATGCTTCCGTAGGAGATTTAAACAATGATGGATTTTTAGATGCTTTCGCATTCGGAACTATTTATTATAATAGTGGGAATTCAAACAATTGGATCAAAATTAACACAATCGGTACAGAAAGTAACCGAAACGGAATCGGTGCAAGGGTAGAACTTTACAGTGATTTAGGAATGCAAATCCGCGATGTAAGAAGCGGAGAAGGTTTTTCTTTTATGAGTTCGCTTAACACACATTTCGGAATCGGAACAGATACTGAAATTGACAAAATCATCATCCGTTGGCCTTCCGGAATTATTGACACCATCAATAATCCGGATATTAACACTACGCTGCAGGTTGTAGAGGGTGAAACAATGGGCATAAATGAAATGAGCAATCATAAAATTGCTATTTATCCGAATCCTGTAAAAGAATCCTTACATATTAAAGGTGAAATTTCTGAAGGATCTTCTATCGAAATCTACAGCATGACGGGTGCTCTTACTCACAAAGGTAAACTTAATGACAAAAAAATAAACGTTTCTCATCTTGCTAAAGGAATATATATTCTTGTTCTTGATCAAAACGGGCAAAGAACAACTACAAAATTCATCAAGCAATAATCTGAATCAACTAATAAAAATTAATAAGAAAGCCACTCAATTGAGTGGCTTTTATTTTATTCGACATTTTGAGCCGATTAAACAGCTGTATTCAAATCAAATGCTTCCAGGTATTGGGCTACTCTCTGTACGAACATGCCTCCCAAAGCACCATCAACCACCCGGTGGTCATACGCATGAGATAAGTACATTTTATGGCGAATGGCAATCACATCTCCTTGTGGAGTTTCAATCACCGCCGGTTTTTTAATGATGGCTCCTACCGCTAAAATTGCAACCTGAGGTTGCGGAATGATTGGAGTTCCCAACGTATTCCCGAAACTACCTATATTGGTTATGGTATAAGTTCCGCTTTGGATTTCATCAGGTTTCAATTTATTTTGCCGCGAACGGTTTGCCAAATCATTTACTTGTTTTGCCAACCCTGCCAAACTGTACTGGTCTGCATTCTTAATTACGGGAACTATCAGATTACCTGTCGGCAATGCCGCTGCCATACCTATATTTATATTTTTCTTTTTGATGATCCTGTCTCCGTCCACCGAAACATTGATCATCGGGAAATCTTTAATGGCTTTTGCAATCGCCTCAATGAAAATTGGCATAAAGGTGATCTTCTCTCCATTTTTCTTTATGAATTCATCTTTGTTTTTTTCTCTCCAAAGAACGATATTCGTAACATCTGCTTCGATAAATGATGTGACATGCGGAGCGATTTGTTTGCTTACCACCATATTTTGTGCGATCATCTTGCGCATTCTGTCCATTTCTATAATTTCATCTCCGCCGGAAATAATCTGAGATTGAGGTTGAATTTGAGGTGCCCGGTCACTGAGCGAAGTCGAAGCAGATTTTTTGTTTTCTACAAATTTCAGTATATCTTCCTTGGTTACTCTGCCTTCTTTTCCGGAGCCCTGAATTTGATCTAATTCAGTAACGGAAATATTTTCCGCCTGCGCTATGGATTTGACCAAAGGGGAGTAAAACTTGTCAGATGAAGAAACATCTATGGTTGAACTATGCTGTGAAAGCGGTTGCTCCAACTCAGCTACAGCAGTTTTCTCTACTTCGGGTTGCGTGCTTTGAGGAATCTCGTTATTTTGAGGCTCTGCAGAAATGGCAGTTCCTTCTGTTTCGAGAATCGCGATCGGTTCCCCGATTTTTGCAACACCATCTACATCAATCAAAATTTCCTTTAACACACCCGCTACCGGAGAGGGAACGTCCGAATCTACTTTATCGGTTGCTATTTCTACCACTGATTCATCTTCTGCAATCGGATCACCTACTTTCTTTAACCAACTGATCACGGTGGCTTCCATCACGCCTTCACCCATTGCAGGCAATATCAATTTATAATCTGACATAGCTATATCTATTTGATTGGCAAATCTACTTAATTTTTAGGAAAGATAAATAATGGTTTGGTTATGTATGATCAGGTTTGTCAAATTTAAAATCCCGGAAAATACTTAAATTAGAGTTAAAATTTAATCCTTTGATTCCATAAATATCCATGACGCTGTGGAAGAAAAAATCCAACGGTAAATACTTTGTTTGGTTATTATGAAGCTGCTGAACTTTTTCCGGGAATTTTTCACTGAATTTTTGCGAATACCATACAATTACAGCCGGATTTACGGCATGTTCATTGCCTGCCTGCGCATGCAGCCATTTACCGTTTTCTCCCAGTAATTCCCCATGGTCAGATACATAAACCAAAATTGTAGGATTGTTACTTTTTTCCAACCCGCTTATCAATTCATTCAAGAAATAATCAAGATAAACAATCGTGTTGTCATAAGAATTAATCATCTCTTCCGATGAATTGGAGGGTACATACTTGCTTTTTATAACCGGGGTAAATTTTCTGAACCTAGAATCATAGCGGTTTTCGTACCACCAATGGCTTCCCATCATGTGAATGGTAATGAATTGATTTCCATCGGATTTTAACTCTTTCCGGAGTACGGGAATCATTTTGTCATCTAATTCTTTGTTAAAACTAAATTCGGAATGGGTGGGATCTATATAAAATTTCTTTTGAGAATTTTTTATAAAGTATATATAGCTCCGTTCAGGCGTCTGATTTCCAATCCAAATGGTTGGAATTTCCGCCCGATTCAAAACATCTATCAAAGAAATTTTTTCGTCTTTGTAATCATCAAAGATAGAAGCATTTGAAAGAATCTGCGGAACGCTTAAACTTGTAGATGTATTGGGTGTAAATGCATTCGGATAACTTATCAAATTAGTTCTTTTATTCAACAGCGGCATTGTTTCTCTCTCATAGCCATTCAATTGCAAATGATCTGCCCTGACACTTTCGCCAAGGACAAAAATGAACTGAATGCTATCCTGCGCATGAGTCACATCTTCTGTAATTTCTCTGAATATAATTTTATTTTTTTTGTATAAATTTTTTGATTCATAATAAAGTGTATAAGGCAGTTTCTTTTTAAACGTACCTCTCCTTTTGCTTTCCACTGTAAAAAAAGTAAGAAGACCGAGGATTGATATAACTAGAAATACATAATTGAATTTAGGAACTTCAACTTTCCGGTATTGCCTTACCATGATGACCTTGGCTCCTATTGTCAGCAAAATAAATACAATCAGCTGCCAGCTTACCAAATCATAAACAATGTCCTTTTTTGTTTCCAGACTTGCCTGAATCACACCGGATGTCAAGCTTATGTCTTGCGTAAATCCCCAAAATGCTATAACCGACAAAATGAGAAATAAAGGAAGAAACAGTATGTAAAAGGCATATTTATTAAATGTCAGTAAATAAATAATCCCGAAAAGGGAAAACTGCATCAATAAAAAGTGAATCCCGTAATAAATATAATCTTTCACAGCAAAAAGGGGAAGGTGAACATAGGAAGATAGGGTGATAAACAACCCTACCAAGAAATTTACCAAAAGGTAAAAATAAATGAGTGATTTATGCTTTCTTATGACCTCCATCTGGCAAAGAAAAATATTTGTTGATGACTAAAATACAGGATAAATCAAAATAATCCGACCGACTGAAGAAACAAATCTTTTCCATTTCTGGAAAATAAAATTCAGGTTGTCTTAAAATTTTCCAGAAAAATAATTTAACGAAAAACATAGCTAAAAGTTGAAATGCTAATATAATCAAAGTATATTTCTCTACTACCAAAAGAATTTATTTCAATATAAAAGATATTTTGTGAATTGTTTGTGCTTCGTAAACCAAAAGAATATATACGCCTTTATTTATCCCGGTCAAATCAACTTCCATCATTTCTCTGTTTAATACTGATTTTGAAAGCTGTTTTCTTCCGGATAAATCATAAATCTCGATTTTATTTACTTTTTTATTCGTCTTCAAAATTCCCTTTGAATCGGAATTAACAGCAAACTGCATATCGAAATGATTTTCCTCTTCAAATCGAACGGACATATTGGAATTACATTCGTCTGTCATTTCATCATCAAAATAAAACAATGAATTATTTTTAAAAAAACAGCTTACTTTTCCTACTCCATCATAATCAGGATTACCGCCGGGTGCATTAATGATGGATAAAGAACCTACTCCTTCCACCCACACAGGAAAATAGCCTTGACTTTCTGTATTGGCCAAAGTTGGAGAAAAATAATAAAATCTGCTATTTTGGTTCTGCAGTACAGGTTTAACTCTTATAGAATCAACCCGGAAATATCCGCCATCCGGAGGAAATGGAGTGATTGGATTAAATAAATTGATGGAATCTCCTTCTTCTAAATTAAAATCATACAACAGATGTTCCTTTATTTGATTTCCTATAATTGTGGTCAGATAAACTTTTTTGTCAGGAATGTTTTCTCTTAACAAAAAAGTCCTCGAAATATAATGATAGCCATCAAGTATTTTATGGGTTTGACCATTGACAATTGTATCGCCGTCCGTATAATAGATATCTCTGATACAATCTCCTTCATAACAACTTATCAAATGCCACTCATTTCGATTATCCAGTAAAGGCTTGTAAGTCTGGGCACTAATACAGGCATAAAGAAACAGGCAAAAAATGAAAATGTTATTTTTCATGGAATCCTATAATTTTTCTTCTTTTAAACTTTACAATTAAAATACGAATATACTTAATAAGATGATAAAGAAAAACCTCGTCTTTCGACGAGGTTTTTATAAATTTATGCTTCACCCGGAGGGCCAAAGTTAAATGGCATCGCGGGTGGCTGTTGATCCTTTATTTCACCAAACTGACCTTCAAATCTGCGAACATTTTCAGACAGTGCGTGCACCAAACGTTTTGCATGCTGCGGAGTCAGAATAATTCTCGACTTCACTCTTGCCTTAGGCACACCCGGCATCATCTGTATAAAATCTACTACAAATTCTGTAGGTGAATGATTAATTACTGCCAGGTTAGAATAAACTCCTTCTGCTACCTGATCATTGATTTCAATATCAATGTTTTGTTTTTTTTCTTCAGCCATTACAATACAGATTTAGCACTTACCAACTCTTCATATTCTTTGTTTGAACCGACGATAATACTTTGGTATTCCTTCAATCCTGTTCCGGCAGGGATCAGGTGACCTACGATTACGTTTTCTTTCAGTCCGTTTAATTCGTCTTGTTTTCCTGCAACCGCAGCTTCGTTAAGCACTTTGGTTGTTTCCTGGAAGGATGCAGCTGACATAAACGATTTCGTTTGAAGTGAGGCTCTGGTAATACCTTGTAGGATCGGCTCGGCCGTTGCCGGCATGGCATCTCGTGCAGTAACCAAATTTTTATCTTCACGTTTCAATTTAGAATTCTCATCACGCAAGTCTCTTGCCGTGATAATTTGTCCCGGTTTCAGGTTATCGCTGTCTCCGGCATCTTCCACGACTTTCATTCCGAAAACTCTGTCATTTTCTGACAAGAAATCGTCTTTATGCTCCAAGCTGTCTTCCAGGAATCGGGTATCTCCTGAATCTACAATTCTAACTTTACGCATCATTTGACGAACAATGATTTCAAAATGCTTGTCATCAATTTTTACCCCTTGTAAACGGTAAACCTCTTGGATTTCATTAACCAAATACTCCTGAACGGCAGTTGGCCCTTTGATCCTTAAGATATCTTCCGGAGTAATAGCTCCGTCGGACAAAGGCATTCCGGCACGGATAAAGTCATTTTCCTGAACCAAAATCTGGTTAGATAATTTCACCAAATAAGAAGATTTTTCTCCTGTTTTGGATTCTACCATTATCTCGCGGTTTCCTCGTTTAATTTTACCGAATGAAACTACTCCGTCTATTTCAGCCACTACAGCCGGGTTAGACGGGTTACGGGCCTCAAACAATTCAGTCACACGAGGTAAACCTCCGGTAATATCTCCTGCTTTTGCAGAACGGCGAGGAATTTTCACCAATATTTTACCGGCTTTGATTTTTTCTCCGTCATTTACAATCAAGTGAGCTCCCACTGGTAAGTTATATACTTTCTCTTCTCCTCCCGAAACGAGTACTTTCAACGTAGGAATTAATTTTTTGTTACGCGATTCAGAAATAACTTTCTCCTGGAATCCTGTCTGCTCATCAATTTCCAATTGAAAAGTTGAACCTTGCTCGATATTTTCGTATTCAACCTTACCTGCAGATTCTGCAATGATAACACCGTTATATGGATCCCAGCTGGAAATCACATCTCCTTTGGTAACTGTTGCCCCATCCTGAACTCTCAAAATCGAACCATAGGCAATATTGTTTGTCATACGAACATTTCCGTCTGCATCAATCAATTTCATCTCTGTTGAACGGGAAACCACAACATCGGCTATATTTCCTGATTCATCTTCACTTTTTACAGTTCTCAAATCATCAAAATCAACACGTCCGTTTGCTTTCG
>CAZKOC010000065.1:0-9697 GCA_964554275.1 uncultured Weeksellaceae bacterium | reverse complement strand
TGGTCTTTGATCGTCACGCGCCGGTTGACGGTCACCACATCGGCCGGTAAATCTCTTCGGCGGACTTGTTGAGCATTTTTAAGTTCCGCATTTAAAAGTTCTTCCTCGGCAGGGGTTACGCGTTTTCTTCTGATTTGATCTTTGATTAAATCATAAATTCCGGTTGTTACGATAATATTTTGTGACATGTTTTTAATTTTTGGGTAAATCCATGACAGCGCTTTTGGTTGTGGCTCATCCAACAATTAAAAAAATAATTGTTGACAAAAGTCAGCTACATAAAGATTTGATTATTGATATAATGTAAATACCAGGTTTCCCTGTCCGGAGCCGGGACAGGGCTTATGAAATAAATTCTTTGGAATCTTTCAGGAATATATCATCGTGTAAATAGGATAATGACGGCAGAAACCCTGAAGGACAGTTCTTTTCTTTATAAAAATAATTTGCAGTCATTTCCTGTGAAAATTTAGGACGAAGTTACGCTTTATATTTGATATTGACAAAGTTAAGGCTTCATTTCATTCATCATTTTATAAAGGCACTCAATTAAAAAAAGCACCTCAGAAAGGTGCTTTAGAAAAATGTTGAAAATTTAAAATTCAGGCATGTTGATCTCTGTGTTTGCCTTCATTTATTTCTTCAACCAGCTTGGCGTTAAATGCCGGTAAATCTTCAGGCGTTCTGCTGGTAACCAGTCCTGCATCTACTATCACTGCTTCATCTTTCCAGTTAGCGCCTGCATTTTTTAAGTCTTTGCTTATCGCTTTTACAGATGTCATTTCACGGCCTTCTACGACATCTGCGTCAATCAAAATCTGCGGTCCGTGGCAAATTGCTCCTACCGGTTTTTTCTGTGAAAAGAAATCCTTTACAAAGCCCAAAGCTTTTTCATTTGTTCTCAGCTTGTCAGGATTAAGCACGCCGCCCGGTAGCACCAATGCGTCATAATCAGAAGCCGAAGCACCCCCAAGTTCTTTGTCTACCGTATATTCTTTTCCCCAGTTTTTTTGTGCCCAAGCCTTAATAGAACCGGGCTCCGGGCTGACAATATCAACCATCCACCCCTGTTGCTCCAAATGTTCTTTGGGCGATTTCAGTTCGCTTTCTTCAAATCCGTTGGTTGCTAAAATTGCTATTTTCTTTGACATAATAATTATTTTTTAGAGTTAAACAATTTAAATATTCAGATCTCCTTCACGACCGATATCTAATTTTTGACCTGACAAGCCACTGATTGCTACTTTCATAAAAGTAACCAGTTTATTGGTTTTTGTATCCCAGTAATGAGCTTCCACAGGTTTAACCTTTAAAACACGGATACGAGGGTCTTCTTTCCCTTTCTCAAACCAGCCTTCCACCATTTTATTCCAGTATTTTTCAATCCGTGCTTTGTTTTGTGAGATTTCAGTATCAGCATGAATGCTAAGGAAATTGTAATCTCTCGGATCGGAATACAGCAGACACACCGTTGAGTCAATCTGCAAATGCTTGTGGCTTTCACTTTCAGATGAGAATAAAAACCAAATGTTTCCTTCGTCATCAACTTCCTGCCTGCTCATAGGTACAGCATGCACATGTTTGCTATCTGAAGTGTGCGTACACAACATTCCAACATCTATTTTATTGACGAGCTCTTTCAGCTTATCAATCGCTTTCTGATTGTTCAGATTTTCAGTGCTCATAATCTTAATTTTTAATGATTTATAATTTAATTTTAACTCGCCAAGACTACATTGTAATCCTTGGTTTGCATAAATTCTTTGAAAATTTCTTCTGATTTTGACATGAGAAGTTCATATTGTTTCGCTCCGTGACTGATACGTTTTACACCTAATTCACTCAATTTCTTAAAATCAGGTAAATTCGGAGTTGTAAAGACATTTAAAGGAATTTTCACTTTCCCGGTAACGGATTTAATATCTGATTCCGTTTCGATTAGAGGTACAAATATACCATCGGCTCCGGCTTCAGTGTATAGATTTGCACGTGTGGTGGTTTCCTCCAGAGCATTTTGATGTTTTGTTGTATAAGTATCGGTGCGGGCATTGATGAAAATTTCACACCTGGCTTTGATGGTTTTTATTTTAGCAGCCAGATCATCGGCACTTCCCAGAATTCTTTTTCCGTCCCGAACAATTCCGTCCTCCAGATTGATTCCTGCGATCCCAATATCTGCAAGTTGTCTGACATGATCAGCAACCTGTTCAGGGTCGTCAGAATATCCGGCTTCAAAATCCACACTCAGGGGGACCTTTACGGCTTTTTTAATTCGTTTGACGACAAAGAACAATTCGTCAAAACTGATTTCTTCTCCATCTTCATATCCCATTGCATTGGCAATTGCATGACTGGAAGAGCCGAGCGCTTTAAAACCTGCTTTCTCGGCAAGCTTTGCTGTATGGGCATCCCAAACATTCCCCAGCAGTAAAGGTTGGGGTTGTTGATGTAAAGATTGGAATTCTTCGTAATTAGTAATGGTGCTCATTTTTTTATGATTTTCAATTATGGTAATTTACGTCAAAATCGAGCCATAAATAGAATCTGATATCGCTTTAACATTAATTTCACGTTTATATACTTAATTTTGAAAAAATCAAAATCAATCATTATGAAAAATTATACGATCATTCTGTTTTTACTATTTTCGATCTTTATATTGTTTTCTTGTGAGAAAAAAGAAACCCCGGACGGGCGGACTCAACAAGAAAATAGGGGCGTTGTTTCCGATACGGTAATGATAACCAAAGAAGCAACCTATGCATCGGACGGCAAAAATTTCAAATCTTTCGTGGCTTATACCGGAGATTCAACGACCGTAAAACCTGTGGTTTTGGTAATTCCGGAATGGTGGGGACTGGACAGTTACGCACAATACAGAGCCAAAAAGCTGGCGGAATTGGGTTATTTTGCCATGGCACTTGATTTTTACGGCGATGGAAAAGTGACGGACAACCCCGGTGATGCGCAAAAATGGGCGGGGCCGTTTTATGAAGATCCGGCTTTGGGAAGACAAGCTTTTGATGCTGCCAGAGCAGAATTAACCAAGTTTCCAAATGCCGACGCTTCCAAAGTTGTGGTTATCGGCTATTGTTTTGGTGGAGCACAGGCGCTCAATATGGGACGGCAGGAAGGTGATCTGAAAGGCGCGGTAAGTTTTCACGGGAGCTTAATGACCGGTGTGAAACCCAATAATAATTCGGTGAAAATTCTTGTGCTGAACGGAGAAGCCGATACATTTGTTTCCCAAGACGAAATAACTGCTTTTAAAGCTGAAATGGATTCCGCTAAAATCGATTATAAATTTGTGAATTACCCGGGTGCATTGCACGCTTTTACCAATCCCGATGCTACCGAAACAGGAAAGAAATTTAATCTGAAGGTTGAATACAACAAAGAAGCAGATGAAAGATCGTGGGAAGAATTGAAGACTTTCCTTACAGATGTTTTTAAATAACCTTTCATTATGGACTCACATCATTGCGAGCGAAATGCAATGAAGCGAAGCAATCCGTTAATGAATGAAGGGATTACTTCGTCGCTCATCCTTCACTCCTCGTAATGACGTAGTAGTAATATTCAAGCATCCGTCATTGCGAGGAACGAAGCAATCCTTTGAAAATAATTTCATTTTTCACTCTCTGTAATGACGCAGAGTTAAATCACCGTTTTAGCCTCGTATTCGCTTTCATTACCTAATCGATCAACAGCTTGGATAACAATTAAATCCAGTTTTTTTCCGTCTTTTTGTTTTTGTAAAGTCTGAATGGTCGTTTTGGAATCCAGGATTTCAGTTTCCCAGGTTTCACCGTATCTTTTGTAAAGCAGCCAATGAGAAACATTTTCTGTATTTTTAAGCGTCCAGTTTGCCTGGATATTATGATGTTCATCAAGAAGAATAAGGGCGGGTTTTTCAGAAATGAGCGGCAGTAACCAAGGGGATTTCGGAATCAATGCTTTCTCCTTGTAAGGTCCCGATTTCAGGGAATACAGCATATTGGAATTCAAGCCCGCCATGCTCCAATGGGCGACTCCGGCGCTTTTGGGAACTAACTGACGTGTAAGTTCTATCTGACGAATGATTTCCGAAGGTTTATCATAACTTTTGATTTCAACCGTATTCAAACCGGGCCAAAGATGACGCTGATAAGTATTTTCAGATTCCCACCAGTTCAGCAGGGAAGTGAAATTTTGTTTCGGTGCATCAACCGGCCAATACAATTGTGGTGTGAAATAGTCAATCCAACCTTTGTTCAGCCACAATTTAGCGTCAGCATACAATTCGTCATATTGTGACATCCCGGAAACTCCATTGGGAAATCCCGGTTTCCAGATCCCAAACGGACTGATACCGAATTTTACATAATTCTTTTCCGATTTGATTTCGTAGTAAATCCGTTCAATAAATTTATTTACATTTTCCCTTCTCCAATCGGCTTTGGATAGTGTTCCACCTGAATTTTGATAAGCCCTCCACGAAGACTGGTCCGGAAAATCGGTTCCGCCGTTGTAAGAAGCATATGGATAAAAATAATCATCAAAGTGGATGCCGTCTATGTTGTATCGTTTGACGATGTCCATAACCACTTTACTCACGTGGTCCTGTGTTTCCTTTTTTGCCGGGTCGAACCAATACATCCCGTTTTTGAGCTTTACAATTTCAGCAGGCATTTTGTTTACAATGGATTGGCTTGTTACGGAACCGCCATTGGAATGATGCGCACGATACGGATTCAGCCAAACATGTAACTCCAGCCCTCTTTTGTGGGCTTCTTCCGTCCAAAATTCCAAAGGATCATAATAAGGATAGGGTTTTCTACCCGCTTCACCTGTCAGGAAATAAGACCAGGGTTCATAAGGACTGTCATACAAAGCATCTCCGGAAGGCCTGGCCTGAAAAATTACTGCATTGAAGTTGTTTTCT
Organism: uncultured Weeksellaceae bacterium; assembly: GCA_964554275.1. GTDB lineage: Bacteria > Bacteroidota > Bacteroidia > Flavobacteriales > Weeksellaceae > Moheibacter. The sequence continues at coordinate 4,773 of CAZKOC010000065.1, read as the reverse complement.
TTCAATAAATCCAAAATGCGAATGACTTCTGCTTTTTGTTCTTCGGTCGATAAATTCTTTTTTGATGGCCAGTTGATGTTGGCAACGCTTGCAATCCATGCGGCACGAAATTCACGGTTTACCTGTGGCAGATTGACTATAATTTTTTCTTCAATCGTTTTCTTTTCTTCTTTTACAGGAGGCGTTTTTGATTCTATAGTAGAAGCTGTCTTACTTTCTTCCTGTAGAATGGGTGGGCTTTCTTTTTTGTGAGTTGTATTATTAGGTTTGGTTGAAACCGGATAATAAACCGTTGGTTTGGAGCAGGAAAAAATCAGTCCGATAAAAATTCCTGAAACAATAATTCGTTTAAGCGGGTTTAACTTCATATGTCTGCAAAAGTATTCTACAATTCAATGATTATAACGATTTCAACTGTGAGATAGTATCTAGGTTTCAAAATATTGCTTCATATCGAAACGCAGAAAGAAATTAATTGAATCACATCCATAAAAAAACATATTTCATCTATAAAAAATAAGGATTTGTCGTTGAGAGCTTGGTAATTGTTAAAAGTGCCGTAAACTTGTAGAAAGGTAGCATTTCAATATGAATTTTTGGTTCAATTCCTTCAAAAATAACATTCACATATACATCCAGTTTTTTGCCTGGATGATTTTAGGTTATACGCTGTTTTTCCAATACTTGTGGACTTGTGATTGTAATCCTACCGTTCTTTTTTGGATCAAACAAAGTATATTGATGGTCAGTCTCATTATTTTGTTTTACACCCACACTCAAATCCTTATTCCCAAATGGATTCTGAACAAGAAGTTTCCGGTTTATATTTTGCTCACTACATTAAGTGTAATCGTCCACATTATTTTCAGCCGCATGGCAGATCGTTTGATCGTCAAAGTAAGCAAAGGTGTATTCAGAGATGTTGAATTTACCACGTTGGAATCCTTGTTTGTACAAATTAACCCTTTTGCAGGAAAGGGATACTATGACAATATTATTCCGATATTGGATCTGTTGTTGGTTGCCATTGGTGTCATTCTTGCCATCAGTAAAAAGTGGCAGAATGAACAAGAACGAAGGCAGGAATTGGAGCAGGAACGGCTCAGTTCGGAACTTACTTACCTCAAAGCGCAAATCAACCCCCATTTCTTTTTCAATACGCTGAACAATATCTACTCCTATACACTTATTGACGGAGACATTGCGAGAAAAGCAATTTCCAATTTATCAAAAATGATGCGGTATGTGCTTTATGACAGCCAGACCCATACCACGACTCTGGAAAAAGAAGTTGCTTTTATTAAAGATTATATCGATTTGATGAGATTGAGGGTAACCGAAAAAGTAAAGATTGAAACTTCATTTGATGTAGCTAACAAAGATATACTCATCGCTCCGATGCTTTTTCTTCCGTTTGTTGAGAATGCTTTCAAGCATGGAATCAGTACGATTGAAGAATGTTTTATCAATATAAAATTGAATCAGAATGAAAATTTTATAACTTTTGAAGTAACTAATTCGTTATTGTCAAAAAGACAATCGCTGGAGGAAAGCAATGGAATCGGATTGACAAACACAAAACGAAGACTGGACTTACTTTATCCCGGCAAACATGAATTTGCAGCAAGCTCAAAAGACAATGGTACTTTTGAAGTTTTTCTTAAAATTGAAACCAAATGATTTTAAATTGCATTACCATAGACGACGAACCACCTGCGTTGATGTTACTGGAAAATTACATCAATCAAACACCTTTTTTGAAACTTAACGCAAGTTTTACCAATGCGGTGGATGCTTTGAAATTCATTCATGAGCAGCCCGTTGATCTTGTATTTTTAGATATACAGATGGCAGATATAACCGGGATTGAACTGGCAAGAATGATTGCCAACCGCCCTGATGAAAAACCTATTCAGGTAATCTTTACGACCGCATTTGAACAATATGCACTCGAAGGGTATAAACTGGATGTATTGGATTATCTGCTGAAACCTTTTGTCTATGAAGATTTTTACCGGGCAGCAAACAAAGCGCTGAAGCAGGTTAAAATTATAAATGACGGACTGAGTTCAGCCGTAAGAACCAAGCAAGAAAATTACATCTATCTCAATATCCAGCATCAGAAGGTAAAAGTCAATACCAAGGATATTTTGTACATAGAAGGATTCAAGGACTACGCAAAAATTTATGTGAAAAATTCAGAAAAACCGCTCATGTCTATAATTACGCTTAAATCCCTGGAAGAACACCTCCCTGTGGGAAAATTTATGAGAGTCCATAAGTCTTTCATCATCTCACTGGATAAAATAACTGCAGTAGGAAAAAGTACTGTAAAAATAGGTGAAACAGTGATTGATGTAAGCAAGCCTTATGCAGATGATTTCAATGAATTTTTGAAAAAATGGTAAAATTATAATTCGACTAAAATATATGAAATTTAAGTACATTCTATATCTGGTAGTAACCTTGGGACTTTTTGTCTTAGCCTATTTTTTGTTCTTTCACGGAAGCAATGAACCTAAGGAAGAAAAGCGCAATTCAGGTGGAGGTTCCGTAAGTGTTGAGGGAATTATCGTAACTCCGCAATATGCAGCTGATACCCTGACTTTGACGGGATCCATCGACGCTGACGAAAAAGTAGATGTGCGGAGCGAGGTTTCAGGAATTGTAGAAAGAATTTATTTCAGCGAAGGAACAAGAGTGGCAAAAGGGCAGACATTGGTTAAAATCAACGACATTGAACTTCAGGCGCAGCTCAGGCAAGCGGAAACCAGGCGGCAATTGACTTCCGAAAATGAACGCCGGGCACGGTTGCTTTTAGAAAAAGGAGCGATCAGCCAGGAGGAATACGATATCGCCAGCGCTGATTTTAAAACGGCTCAGGCACAGATCCAACTCATCAAAGCACAGATTTCAAAAACTTCGGTCAAAGCACCTTTTTCGGGTGTCATCGGATTGAGGAATATTTCTCCGGGCGCATACATTTCTCCGGAAATGCTTATCGCGAGCTTAATTAAAAGCAACCAGGTCAAAATTACATTTTCAATTCCTGAAAAATATGCAAATACTGTAAAAGTAAATTCTAAAATTAATTTTACGGTTGCCAGCAGTTCTGAAAAATTTCCGGCAATCATTTATGCGATACAACCTGAAATTGAAATCAATACACGAACATTAACGGTAAGAGCCAGGGCTGACAATTCAAATGGAAAACTAATTCCGGGAACTTTTGCCAATATTGCTTTTGACTTGAATGAAGTCGACGACGCTATCATTGTTCCTACTGAAGCCATAGTTCCCGTACAGGGCGGAAAAAAGGTTTTTATTTATAAAAATGGAAAAGCCAAAGAAGTAATGGTGCAAACCGGTAGCAGAAGTCAATCTGATGTTATAGTCTTGTCAGGATTAAACCCTTCTGATACAGTCCTTACCACCGGCGTTCTGAGTCTGAAAGAAGGTTCACCTGTGAAAGTCACAATAACCAATAAACCGGTACGGCCATGAGTTTATCTTCGCTTTCCATAAAAAGGCCTGTACTCACTATTGTAATGAATGTAACCATTATCCTTTTCGGGTATATAGGATTTAGTTTTTTGGGCGTAAGAGAATACCCGTCCATAGACCCTGCAATTGTTTCTGTCAGTACCAATTATGCAGGAGCAAATTCGGATATCATTGAATCCCAGATTACGGAACCTCTCGAAAAAGCGATTAATTCCATAGATGGAATTAAAAATATATCATCTTCAAGTAATCAGGGTTCAAGCAGGATTACAGTTGAATTTGAACTGGAAAAAGATTTGGAGGAAGCCGCCAATGATGTACGTGATAAGGTTTCACAAGCGGTCAGGAATCTTCCGCAGGATATTGATGCTCCGCCTGTGGTTTCAAAAGCCGATGCGGATTCAGACCCGATTATCGTATTGACGGTAGAAAGTACTTCCCGCAGTAAGCTGGAATTGAGTGACTATGCCGAAAATGTGATCGCCGAAAGATTGCAAACCATCCCTGGAGTAAGTGGAGCCCAAATATGGGGGCAGCAGCGTTATGCGATGCGGCTTTGGTTCGACCCGATAAAAATGGCGGCTTATGGAATTACCGTAAGTGACGTCCGCAATGCGCTCAATACTCAAAATGTTGAGTTGCCTACCGGGAAATTAGTGGGTACGAATACGGAACTTACTGTAAAAACATTGGGGAATTTATCGAGTGAAGAAGAATTCAATAACATAATCATCAAAACGAATGGCGATAAAATAGTCCGCTTCAGCGATGTAGGTTATGCCAGGTTAGAGCCCGAAAACCTGGAAACCAAAATGGTTAGTAACGGGAAGCAATTGGTAGGGGTTGCCATTATCCCGCAACCCGGAACCAATTATATTGATATCGCAAATTCATTCTATAAAATTTTTGAACATCTGAAAGAAGAGGTTCCGGGTGATATTTCCCTGAATATTTCGGCCGACAATACTTTATTTATAAAAAAATCGGTCATTGAGGTGGCGGAAACCCTTGCGATTTCTATTACGCTGGTAATTCTCATCATTTATGTTTTCTTTCGTAACTGGTCTATTTCACTGCGTCCTTTATTAGACATTCCTGTTTCGTTGATTGCTACGTTTTTTATTATGTACATTTTCGGATTTTCCATTAATGTCCTCACGCTTTTAGCCATTGTTTTGGCAACGGGGTTAGTGGTAGATGACGGGATTGTGGTGACGGAGAATATTTATAAAAAAGTAGAGCAGGGGATGTCACCTATAGAGGCAGCAA
>CAZKOC010000064.1:0-9726 GCA_964554275.1 uncultured Weeksellaceae bacterium | reverse complement strand
CATATACCAAAGACCCTGTCAGCGGAGACCTTGAAATCATGGAGGAGAACCACTATTACCCGTTCGGATTGAAACATTCGGTTTATGTACCGACAATAAAAATGGAGTACCAAAGACCTTCGGGCGAAGATGATCAGGAACCCGAACCGGGACTTCCGCCTGTACTCAATAATGTTACTACAACTAAATATAACTATAAGCTGAATGGAAAGGAATATCAAGACGAGTTGGGTTTAAATATGTATGCAATGGATATGCGACAGTACGATCCTGCAATAGCCAGATGGGTAGTGCTCGATCCTGTCATTCATCACTCAATGTCACCTTACAATGCTTTTGACAACAACCCTGTATTCTGGGCGGACCCGAGTGGAGTCTCAGAAGTATTGATTGTTAGCAACTTATCTTATTTTATTATAAACTTATTAAACTAAACATTTAAATTTGATATTGTTAAATGTCTAAAATTAAAGATTATGGGAATCAAGCCAGGACCAAAACGAATTGCTGAATCAACCGGAAAACCAGATAGACGTCAGCGGGATAATAAAGATACTCCTAAAAATACTCCATCGTTAAAACCACACAAACATAAAAAAGGAGATTAATAACAAAAATTATTGTTATCTATTGTATTGATAATTTCACCCTACCCACAAAAAATCACTTCATGTAGTGACTTTACTACTTTTAGTTAATACTGTATTTTGATATATAAGATTAAATCTCTCTAAGTTTCTTCGAAAATAGGTATTGGTTATGGGATTGGGAGGAGAGAATGTGTGAGAAATTATATTTAAGATTTTATATCTCTTTAAAAAATGCTACTTTTATTAAAGATTTTTTTCTTAGTAAAAACTACATTATGGATATCAATACCTCATATGAAAAATTTATAGAAACAATATCTAATTTTGAAGCATTTCAAAAAGAAAATATTTCAGAAAGTGATACACGATCTAAAGTTATAGATAAATTCTTTATTGAAATATTAGGGTGGGACGAAATACATATTCGAAGAGAGGGTCATGTTAATAATGGCTACTTTGATTACCAATTTAATATACCGTCCTTTAATTTTATTGTTGAGGCTAAGAAAAATTTCAAAGAATTTGTAATTCCAGAGAATATCCCTAATTCGAAAAAAGTTAAAATTACCTTAATTTATAATCAGAATACCGAACTAATTGATCAAATCCGAGGATATTTAGTAGACGTTAGTTTACAATATGGAGTGTTGACAAATGGGAATCAGTTTATAATAGGAAAGTTTATAAATGATGATGGAAAACCTTGGAAAGAAAACTACGTAATGGTTTTTAATGGATTGGAAGATATAAAGAATAATTACCAACTTTTTTATGACAATTTATCTTTTGAAGGGGTCAATAAGGCTAAAATGATTTCTACTTTTAAAATTACTCCAAAAGATTCTTTTCATAAAACAATATTGAGCTCCCTCATTGATAAGAATAAAGAAATAGTTAGAAATAGCTTGAGTGTAAATCTTTCTAAAGAAATTGAAAGAATATTTGGAGAGATATACAGTAGTTCTAATGAAGATAATGTTAATCTTATTAAAGAATGTTTCATAGAAAACAAAGAAACTCAAAAAAATAGAGCAGAGTTGAATGGGTTATTTGATGACCTACCACCAGATTTAGAAAATATAATTCCAGCACGTAATATGGATAGCATGGTTAATCAAATAGATGAAGAGATTAAAAATGAAAGAATTACATTAAGAGAATCCCCTCCAAAACCCATAATAATTGTTGGATCGAAAGGAGCAGGTAAAACTACATTTATAAATCACCTTTTTAAAGCTAAGCTTAAAGGTGACACATTAAGTCATTTTCCTTATGTATATATTGATTTAATAAAATATTTCAGAACTAATGAGAATTTAGATACAACGAAAATAGCCAAGAACATAATAACAGAAATATCAGAAAAATATACTGAATTTAATATTTACTCAAGAGAAGTTTTGACACGAATATATATAGATGAAATTAAGAATAATGATAAGGGGGTTTGGAAGTTGTTGAAAGAGGAGAATAATATAGAATACCAAAAGATGCTATCATCTTTCTTTGAAGAAAAACTGAAGAATTATGAAGACCATTTGGATGCATTATCTATTTACTTAATTAAAGAGAGAAGAAAAAGGTTAATAATTATTATTGATAATTCAGATCATTATAGTGATGATATTCAGAAAGATGCTTTCTTATATATTACATCTTTAAATAAGAGAGCATATTGTGGCGTCTTTATATCCCTAAGAGAAGGGTATTATTATAAATGGCGAAATCAACCTCCTTTTAATGCATTTGAAAGTAATGTTTATCATGTAACTGCTCCAAGATATAGTGAAATTTTACAAAAGAGGATTGATTACACGATTAATAATTTAGACTTTGTAGGTAACATATCAGGAGCTACTGATAGTAAGAAATTTGATTTAAGTCTTGATAGAATAAAGACATTTTTTCAAACGGTAAAAGAATCTCTCTTTGATAATGATAATAGCAAAATCATTGACTTCTTGTATTATACAACATTTCCTAATATTAGAGAAGGATTAAGATTATTCAAAACATTTTTAGTGTCTGGATATACAAATGTAGAGGAATATATTTTGAGATCTGAATTTAGTAGAGACGAAAGAAACCTTAATACAATTCCCATTCACGAATTTATTAAATCTATTGGGCTAACAAATAGATTATATTATAATAGAGAATATAGCATAATTATTAATTTATTTAATCCTGAGGATGATTCAAATGATCATTTTATAAAACTATGGATACTAAGAATCTTATGCAAAAAATTAGAAGAAGGAGGATCTTCTAATAAATATTATCAAAAGGATGTATTTGTTAAAGAATTGGCAAACTATGGTTATGATATTGATTTAATTCATAATGCTCTAAAATTTTTAATTAGATTTGAATTTATTGAAACTGATAATATAATTTCCGATGTGGCATGGGAAGATTTACCTAAAAATGATTTTAACATCAGTATCACTTCTAAAGGATATTATTATATAAATGAATTGATATCTTACTTTTATTATATAGATTTAGTACTGCAAGACACTCTCATCTTCAACGAAGAAGATTATAATACTATAAAGGCATCTTTTCCTTTAGCAGATGATAATGGAAGAAGAAATTTACAAAAGAGATTAGAAACAGCCGAATTGTTTTTAGATTACCTACGCAAAGAGGAAGAAAAACAATCAAATGCTTTACTTGAAGAATATGGTAGTATTGTAGATTTTATATATGCTAATGGTATGACAAAAGAAATTGAAAGAATCAAAAAAGTTTTTTAGAACTTTATTGAAAGTCCTTAGAAATAATAAGATTTATATTTTTGATATGTAAGATTGAATCTCTTTAAGTTTCTATTAAAAGAGGTAATAGTGGGATTGGGATAAGAGAATGTGTGAGAAATGGGAATATATTTTATTCAAATTTTTGTATCTTAGAAATCTCTAAAAAGCTTAATTGGAAACGAATAATAAAAACAAAAAATCTTACCTTAAAAAATACAGTTCAATTCTTAAACTAATAAGTGAAAATGTTCCATTATTATTAATAGGTCTTTCAATTACAGGTGGATTAGGGCAATTTTTAAGATTAATAACATTGTCTCCTCATTTGTTAATATACTTTTCCGCAAGTCAAATAATTATTGAAGGTATATTGTTTTTCTTTTATTTAATTATTTCAACTCTCATTTACATTTTTCATAAATTTATATATGATTGGTTAAAGCGTTTAAGCACTAACTATTTTGTAGTTTTATTGCTCCATATTATTTTGATTATTTTCATTCTTTCTCCGGTATTAATACATCAAAATTTAGGTTTGTTATGCTTTCCAGCCTTCATTGCAATATCTTTTAACTTTACTAATGATTTTAAAAAGCATCTTCTTAAAGAGGAATTGAAATCAGATAAAGATAAAGTCTATAAGTATAATGTGGGAGCTTATTTATTAGTTTTATTATATGTTTTCATTAGTCAACTTTACTTCTACTCCGTTGACAACTTTAATATTGTTAATATTCCAACTGAAATGGTAAATAAAGAAATGAATAATAAAAATTTTAAATTGGTATTTGTGAATGATAAATATGTTATCTATAAAAGTGAAGAAGAAGATTCTTTTTATGTTAAAGGACTACCCGAGATAATTAAATGAATATGAACAGAATTGTACTTATAGGAAATGGCTTCGACTTAGCTCATGGTTTAAAAACATCTTATGATGACTTTGTTTCAGAACTTTGGAAAGAAATTTACTATGATATACAGAGTAAACAATTGAAATATCAATTTCACTATAATGAATTAATTCAATTCAAAGGTAATATTCGATTCTGGGATTCAGGCTTTGATGGCAATTATTATAATGAATTAAATAGAATTCTTATTAGGGATAAAATAAAGGTTACTTTTTTTAATCAATTTTTGAAAATAATAAATGAAAAAAAGAACTTACAAAATTGGGTTAATATAGAAAATGAATATTATGATATTCTCCTATCTATAATTAATAACAAACAGAATCAATATAATCTTCCAGCTGAATATTCAATTGATCATTTAAATAATGACTTTAAAATAATCAAAGATCATTTATTGAATTATCTAATTAGAATTAAAACTGAATTTGAAAATAAGAATGAATTTGATTCTACATTTAAAAGAAATATTGGAAGTAAAATATATTCACATTTTAATATTTCAGATTTTTCAGGAGAGTATTTAAGTAAAAGAGTTAATGAAGAATATGAACGTTTAATGCCCCTTAAACAAGCCCTTGAGAAAAGAGATATTGAGGAACCAATTCTAACTTTTAAAGATGAGAAAATATTAAACGAATTGAAAAAAAATAAATTCACTAAAGAAAATTTGAAAAATCTGTTTTTATCTCACAATTCTTACGAATATTTTAATTTATATCCCCAAAATATTCTATTCTTAAGTTTTAATTATACTCTTACAGAATCGTTATATTCTAAACCCGCTGAATTTGATTCGAAACTCCCTTTGATTAATAATAAATATATTCATATACATGGGGATTTAAAAAATATAGATGAAAATCCTATAATTTTTGGATTTGGAGATGAATTGGATGAAAACTATAAGATAATTGAGAATGTTAATGATAATAAATATCTTGAAAATGTAAAGTCAATAAAATACTTAGAAACAGACAATTATAAAAACCTATTAGACTTTGTCAATTCAGATAGTTATCAAGTTTTTATTTTTGGTCATTCATGTGGAAATTCAGACCGTACTCTGTTAAATACGTTATTTGAACATGATAATTGTGCGTCAATAAAAGTCTTTTACTACAAAAAAGAAGATGGAACGGATTACTTTAATGATGTTATTGGGAATATAAGTAGAAATTTTAATAGTAAAGCTAAGCTAAGAGATAGAGTGGTTAATAAAAAATACTCTGAACCATTATCTTAGTTTTTAACCATATAAACTTAAGAATCTCACAGTTTCTTTAAAAAGTAATATCTATGATGGGCATTAGGTTAGAAAATGTGTGAGATTTAAAGTTCTGATTTCTTCAAATAAATAACCCAATCTTTAATATCTTAGAAATCTTTAAAAGCTTAACTTTTATAACACTGAAATGAATTATTTAGAAGCTTTGTCTAAAATCCTATTGACAACGGAAAGTACATTGAATGAATTAGTATATTGCTTAGGGCAAATAGAAAAAGAAGACGAAAAAGATTTATTGGTTAAGGAACTCACAAAAGACTTCAATCATCTATTTACTGTTTACATTCAACCTAAAATCCAATACATTGAAGAAGATGGAAGTATAACAACGTTTCCCCACTACAAAAAAGGTAAAGATGATATGTACCTACATAACGAAGTTTATCAAAATCAGTTATGGTTAGAAACAGAAGCAACTTCAAATTGGTTGGAGCGAAAAGAATATGAGTTGCAACAATTGGAACTAAATAATACTAAACCGAATTCTACCAAAAAACAAATTAAAGTCAATAATGAATTCAAAGTAATTGAATCAACCCTTTCAGAGCAACAGAAAATACAATTATTTGAATTTCTATCCAATGAAAAAAATCCTTTCATTGTAGATTGTAAGGAAGAAATCTTTTTAAAAATTTTTGGAAACAAAACTGATACTATCAACTTCCAACCTAAAATAAAATGGGTAAAGGGAATTCCATTATTTCATTACTTTTTTTATTTCTTAGAGACATTTGAATTTATTAATATAAAGCATGGTAGGGTTAGTTCTAAGTTAATGAGTGGACATTTCTTTGTCAATGTAGAAGAAGATGGTAACATCATTGAGTTTACCCCTATAGCCGATGCCTATAGAAAGACAAAATATAATCGTAAAAAAGATACGAAAGAATTCAAATCAAATCCTAACAATATTAAAAGTAAAGATTTCCAAGATTTTAAAGTTTTCGAAGATTTTCTAAAATTAGGACGTCAAATTAACTCATTAAAAAATAAAAATACATAGGGTAATCATATACAACCTATTGCCCTATGGCATAGAAAGTAGAAGAGACGGATTTTTGCCCCATAATTTTAAATCAACAATTATGGAAATCAATAATTCCGATTACAAAGAAAGCATTCTCAGAAGAACCGAAAGAGGATTGCAGCTTTACATCCGAAAATTTGAAGAGTTCGGAATATCCTTAGAACGTAAAAATGAAACTGAATTCCACACTACGTTTAATCCTTTCTATGAAGATACCAATCCAAGTTTTCACATTTATTTCAGTGAAAATGCTAACAAATGGTGTCATACTGATTATGGACACCCTGAATATAAAGGGGATGTTTTTGACTTTTTAGCAAAATGCTTTAATAATACAGACTTTGCTACACTTCTATTCCTAATTGATGCTGAACTTACTACAGACTTAAGCTACAGTAGTAATGTTGAGAAACGTACGGATATTCCTATAGCACTCAAAAAGTCAAAAAGAAGTTCAAAGAGAAAAACAGATAATGTTGAAATTTCAACCATAGAACCTTCTCCCAAGTGCATTAAATACTTTGAGCAATATGGAATTGACTTAAATGACTTCCCAAATGTCAATCAAATTTATATGATTAGATATTTGAATGAGGACGGAAGCTATGGAAGTTCTAAGATAATCCCAAATTATGAAAATAATGTGGTAATTGCCTATGACATTGGAGAATCCTACTATAAACTAAAAGCCTTAGATCCAAAAAGACATTGGTACGAAGGAAAGAAAAAAAGAGAATATATTTTTGGCTCTTTCGATTTTGCAGAATATGCGGAAAAGCCTTTGTTTATAGTAGGTGGAGAAAAAGATAAAATGGTTATAAATACCTTAGGTTTTGAAGCTATTTGTCTGTCATCAGAGACAGCAATGCCTTCACAAAAACTAATGAAACAAATCTATGAGTGTAGATATAAGCCGATACTACTTTATGATACGGACGAAGCGGGAAGAAAGGGAGCAATGCAAATTCATAAGAAATACAATGGACTTACTACATTGGCTGACCTATCTGTCATAATTCCTACCAATTATACACCCGAGGTTAAAGATGTTTCCGATTATATAAAATACGGATTGGACAAAAATAAATTGATGGATTTCCTAAATAGCTTTGAGCCAACAGAAAAAATACTATGTGAAAATGGTGTAGAAATTCAAATGGAGAGCAATAGTGAAACTAATGCCGAAGAAACTATACAGTTAGAAATAGTTGAAATTGATAATGAAGAACAAAAAAACATATACAACGGATTTGAAACTTCATTATATAACAAACTTCCTAAATTGTTACAGCAGATTTGCAAACCGATTGAATTCTCTCATGAAAAAGATTTGGTATTGTTAGCTTCATTGGTGACATTATCAAATGTCTTTACAGCATATGGTTATTATAATAAGGTGAAAACTTATCCGAATTTATTTTTATTTATAACTGCCCAAGCATCAGCTGGAAAGGGAGTATTCCGTCTCTTTCCATTCCTCTGGGAAAAATCCAGATATTCGCATCAATTTCATCTTTCCAGTCCATGGATCTGGCAGTTATTACAGTGTTTTCCGGTCCCTTATAGACAACTCTTGTACAAGCACCAACATCGGGCGATGTAATAAAAATGACAAGTACAAAGAGAGCCATCATACTTTTAAAAATCAGTTTTTCTTTCATAAGAGCTTTTTTAGTATTTCACATCATGATTTTGAGATATTAAATTTAAGGAAAAAGAATTAGAAAAGGATTTGGGTATAATTGCCGGTTTCTAATTAGAAAAGCGGATTATTAAAGAACGGGTTTTATATCAGAAGCGTTGAAGGGGAAAAATTAAAAAACTCCCACAATCCCAAATTGAGTTGGCCCCGCCATCAATCTCCAGCTTATTTTGCTTTTATTTTGAAATTCGGGATAGTTGTATTTATTATTTCGTTTTAAATAACTATCTATCCCTTCCACAATGGCAACACTCATAACTGCGCTCAGTGCTACATCTGTAAACCAATGCGCGCCCGCCCACAAACGGGAAACCGGCGCAATCATTCCTACAGTCCAGAATCCCGCCTTTATCCAGGGACTTTCAAATTGTTTAGAAAGAGCATACATTGTGGTAACCGACAATACGGTATGCCCCGAAGGAAACGAACGGTACTCCGATGAACCTCCAAACGGCTTAAAATGATTCGGCCCATAATCTGAACTGGGGCGCGCCCTTCCGGTCAAAGACTTGGAAACCTGCTGAATCAGGCCAGCCGCACTGGCGGAAGTAATCATCAGTACTCCCGTCTGCCTTATTTGTTCATTGTCTGTAAAAAGTCCGTATAGATAAACTGCTCCTGTAAGGCCATAATTATTTTGAGGGCTTCCGAAGTACCACCCAAAATCCTTAACCGTTTCGGGAATGTCAGGTTCCTGTTTCGAGAAAAAATCATTTATTTCTTCATCTGCAAAATACAAAAGCACTATTCCGGTTGCCGTTGCCCCTAATTTTATGTAGTCATCTTTTTGCCACCGGGCAGGTTGTGTGTAAGCATTGAGGAATCCTCCTGCCATATTAGACGCGTCATATTTCAAATTCCTCCAAACAGGGTTTTTCCTTTTTTGAATTTGTGACGAATCAATTTCTATCTTATTCAAACCGGAGAATAAGCTGTCTTCCTGAGCATTACACAGGCATGAAATAAATAAGATAATAAAAAGAATTGATTTTTTCAAAATGATTTAATTGATTACGAATTTAGAAATAAGAAACAATTATTAGCAATTCCGGATTAAAACCTCGCCTGAATCTGTACACTTCCGGTATGTATGGTTTTATTTTCTTCCGTTTTACGGCCGTCATAGCTGACATTCACGCTCAAAAAAGAATTCAGCTGTCGCTGTACCAGCAGCTGCCACACAAAATTATTTCCCGCTTTCAACCCTTCCATCATCTGGTTCCCGACAACGGATTGCCCGTTTCCTGTAAAGTCATTTTTGATGTAATTGAACGTTGCGAGAAGAGATGATTTGGAACCGTCATTCCACTGGATTTCTGTTCCCAAATCGGATTGTTTCAGTAATTCCTCTCCAATCCTGTTGGATTTGTTCTGATAAGTATAATGCACTGCCGCACTGAATTTACTCTCTACCTGATACGTTATCTGCGGTTTTATACGCCA
>CAZKOC010000063.1:0-9750 GCA_964554275.1 uncultured Weeksellaceae bacterium | reverse complement strand
GAGTTGTGCTTGACGGTGGACAAGTTGAAACGTTCAAAATCATTAAAAAGTAATTAGTAAGTAATCACTTTAAAAATAAGAATGTCCCGAATTGTTTCGGGACATTTTTTATTGGAAAAAACGTAAAGAAAAAGAACGATTCGATCTGTACTAATAATTCTTCAGATATTTCTGTTAGTCAATTCCTTTTTTGTATTTCATCATATAAATCCTCCAAAATCCTTTCAACATATAATTTTTGCGCTTCTGCAGAAGAAATTGCTTCAAATAATTCCACTTTTTCAGATAAAATAATTTTTCCTAAATAACATATGCTGTAATATGCATATAACTGATGATCGGATTCAGGAACCGGAGTAGCATACCCGGTAATGGCAATGGACCATTCTGTGTCTAAAAGCAGGGAGACTTCCAATGCCATTTTCTCGGCAATGTTTTTGGAGACACAATCTTCCTTATCTGCTTCTTTGGGATTGATGTTCAGTAATTTTACTTTTGTTTCTAAAGTATAAGCAGTTATTCCTCCATTGAAAAATTCCGATGCATTAGTTATTTGAGAAAACGCATTTTGTAAATATCCTGCCGTGACGCTTTCAGCCACAGCTATTTTTTCTTTAGCGTCCAAAAAGTAAGCTCCAATTTCTTTTAAAAGAGACTCAGAAAAATGCATAATTCTTGATTTAAGGAATTCTTTTTTTATTACTTGCAGCTATCCATTCCTCTTTTTCGCAAATTTTACATTTACCTGCCGGCCCAATCATTTTCAACTCGGTATGTCCGCAAAATTCACAAGAATAATGACCTTCTGTTGCAATGTGATTTAGTTTTTCTTTCAATAAATCCGGCATGAGGGGAAGCCCGTATTTCACATCTTTATCTTCATAGAAAAAGACACTGATGTCTCCGGACATTTCTTCAATTGCAGTTTCAACCTGACCGATTTGAGATACACCCTTTAATCTTAATGCCGACATCAACTCCTGAGATCCCAATTTTTCTTTTTTGAAATTTTTAATTGCAAACTGACCATTTTCTATCAGACAGCTAGGTGAGCCTTCCATAAAATTTTCAAATTTTTCAAATCTCCCGATGAAAAATGTGATAATGCTGTACAGTATAATAACTATTAAAAAAACTAAAACGGCAGTTATAATCCCAACTTCTTTGTAAAACATGGGATCACCGGCGGCCGAACCTAAACCAATAATCACCACAAGTTCAAAAATAGAAAGCTGTTTCACACTTCGTTTGCCCAATATCCTGAGACATATTATAATGATAAGGAACATAACACCCGTGCGTAAAAGAACTTCCCAAAGAAAATACCATTCCTCTTTCCCTAACAGGATTTCCTTCCATTCAAAGCTTGCAAGAATTGTTAACATGGCTAAACTTTTTATAGAGAATTCAAAAAACAAGCCAATTAACCGCTTTAAGAAAAGTAAGTCATTTCTAGGGAATTTTGAAATTACGTCAGGTGTCCAAATTATTTATTTTTAATATAATACTTGGTCTACTTCACAATAGAAGCTTCTGCGGTGAGCTTTTCCCGTATGTTTCCTGATTAATTTACCATCACATAAGGGGCAAAATTTTTTATTGTGAACGAGCCAATGTTTTTTCAGGACAAATTCCCTTTTCCAATTCAGAAAATCAAAACTATAATTCCTCGCCTCCTTAATCAATTCTTTCAATTTCTTGTCAGGAAGATTACCTATTAAACTTTCAGGCTGAATTCCTGTTCTAAACAGAACTTCGTTCTTAATAATATTACCCACTCCCGCGAAAATATCCTGATTCAATAGCGCATCACAAGTCATGATTTGAGGCAGTTTTTTTAATTTATATTCTGCAACTTCAGGCTGCCACCTGTCACTCAATACGTCTGCTTCCCATAAAATAGCATTTAGATAATCATTGTCTACAATTTTTACGGAACATGTATAAAAATATATATTTCCTTTTTTGAAATGCAAACCAAGACGTAAGCTTTTGTCCGGTTTGGTTTGTTCATCGATACTATAAGAGCCAAACATAAGTAAATGAATACGCACGACTATATCCTCAAAAATAAGATATGTCTGCTTCCCAAATGTACGTATATCTAAAAGAGTTCTACTCTCCAGAGATTCTTTGGGAGCCATGGCATTACCATTAACGGAAATAACTTTCTGACCCACAAAATGAACCAGTTTTTCTTTCATTAATAGGATGGAAGGACCTTCGGGCATAGTAAACAAATTACAAATATTATTCCAATGGCAAACCAAAAATTAGAAACATAACAACTTAATCAAAATTCAATATGGTATATTAATTGCTGTTTATAAGTAAATTACAAGACCTGAAAGAATTTGTAATGGCACAATCGGACATATCACTAAACAATAAATACTCATTACAATGAATACACTTTTTATTATCATTTCTCTGGTTTGTACGCTGCTTTTGCTATTTGCAGCCATTTGGTTTATTAATAGAAAGAACAGACCTAAAATCAGTCGTACGGAAGAAAGAAAAGCGGAGGTAGAAAAACCTGAAATAAATGAAATTGATGACCCGCTCAATTAATGATGAGCATCTATTGATTATTTCTCAGTAATATTCCTTCCATTTCAAAGGAAAAAATATTTTACTGCCAGGATATTTCCGCTTTAACCAAATCTAAACCCTATCTTTATAAAATTCGCTAAAGTCTTGTAATCCCCGATACAAAATTTAAATCAATTCTGTTCTTATCCAATCCTAATTATAATGCAATGATTAATCTCAGAATATATGAAAAACAAAATTGCAATAATTGGTTCGTATTTACCAAGAAAATGTGGAATAGCCACCTTTACTTCGGATTTATTCCATCATATTGATGATGAACCTAACGAGTGTTGGATAATCGCCTTGAATGATAATGAAAATGGGTATCCTTACCCCTCTGAAGTCCGTTTCCAAATCCGTCAGAACATTATTCGTGATTATATCTCTGCCGCTGAATTTTTAAATTCAAATCACGTAGATGTTGTGTGCCTGCAACACGAATATGGCATTTTCGGAGGAGAATATGGCAGGTTTGTCTTGCAACTTCTTAAAAGAATCAACGCCCCTATTATTACTACTTTTCATACTATTTTAGATACTCCTCCCAATGAACAGAAGGAAATTATGAGAGAGATAGTGGGGTTTTCCAGTAAGGTGGTTGTGATGTCTGAAAGAGGGAAAAAAATGCTCAATGAAATTTATGGGGCTGAAAATGAAAAGATTGAAATCATTGGCCATGGGATACATGATATTAGAAAATTTGAAACGAAATGCTATAAAAAAGAACTGGGAATTGAAGACAAAAAAGTGCTTCTTACTTTTGGATTATTGTCTAAGAACAAAGGAATTGAAACAGTAATAAAGGCATTACCAAAAATTATTGAACAACATCCCGATACGATGTATATTGTATTAGGAGCATCTCACCCTCATGTCATAAAAAACGAGGGAGAAGATTACCGAAATTCGTTGGTGATACTTACCAATAAATTAAAACTCGAACGAAATGTTATCTTTATTGATCGTTTTGTTTCCAATGAAGAATTATTCAGTTTTTTACAATCTTCCGATATTTATGTCATCCCCTATCTCTCTAAAAAGCAAATCACTTCCGGAACATTGGTGTATGCAATGGGAGCTCATAACGCTATGGTTTCCACACCATTCTGGCATGCAGAGGAAGCGCTTGCCCAGGATCGCGGTATTTTGTTTGATTTTAATGATTATGAAAAACTATCTGACATCATCACAAACTTACTCGATGATCAGGAAAAGCTTAAATATTATCAAAATAATGCCAGTGAGTTTGCACAGAAATTTTTATGGAAAAATGTAGGAAAACAATATATATCCTTATTTAAGAAGGTAGCGGCTTCTAAAACTTCCACTTATAAAATCATTGAATTAACTGAAAATGAACAGATCTTTCCTGAACTCAATCTGAATCATCTATTCAATCTGACCGATGATACCGGAATCCTGCAACATGCAAGATTTCATATTCCCGACAGAAATCACGGATATTGCCTGGATGATAATGCGCGGGCCTTGCTGTTAACGATTCTTCTGAAAAAGAAATTGGGAGAAAATGAAAAAGTCAATCGTTTATTCAATACTTATCTCTCCTTTGTAGATTACGCTTACAACCGTGAAACCCAACGATTCCGAAACTTTATGTCCTATGACCGCCAATGGCTTGAAAATGCCGGGTCGGAAGACAGCCAGGGGAGAACTACCTGGGCATTGGGTTCGGTACTGGGAAGCACTTATAATTCAAATACATTGGGACATGCAGAAACTTTATTCCATTATTCTCTGGGAATAATTCCTCATCTGACTCACCCGAGAGCAATTGCATATTCCCTGCTCGGCCTTTCAAAATATCTTAACAGACATCCGGAAAAAAAAGATGCTTTCAAATTGCTAAAAACCCAATCAGACCGTTTGTATAAGTTTTTTGAAAATCATCTTGACAATAAAGAATGGCCCTGGTTTGACGGGTTAGTAACCTATGGCAACAGCAGGATTCCGGAAGCCTTCATTTATTCCGGATTTCTGTTGAACAATGAGAAGTTGATGGACGGAGGAATTATTTTGTTAAACTGGCTAATAGAGCATCAGTTTGAAAATGAATATTTTTCACCGATAGGCAATAACGGGTGGCTTTCCATTAATAACAAAAACCAGTTTGATCAGCAACCGTTAGAAGCTCATGGAATGATTGACGCATGTCTGACGGCAGCCAGGATTACCAACGAAGACAAATACAATGAATATGCAAAAAAAGCTTTTGACTGGTTTTTGGGGAATAATTCCCACGGAGCCTCACTTTACGATTTTTCGACGGGAGGTTGCCGTGATGGTTTGCATATAGATGGTTTAAATAAAAATCAAGGAGCAGAATCCACCATTTCCTGGTTGTCGTCATTGCTCAAAATCAAACTTCATTTTTAATTATTATCTTAGGTCTATAAATAAACCGGTTGTTTTATGAAAGTTGAGAAATTAAAAATAAAAATAAGACCTTCCGCTAAACGCTGGTTATTGAGACCATTTGTTCCGGGAAACCCCAATCAGATCGAACATATCCTGCTTCGCATTTTATCAACTGACCGTAAACATACCAATGATTTATACCAAAGAGTATTTAACAAATACCGGAATTTTCATAAAGACATTGAAGAAATATTTTTAAAGCATTATGAAAATGTAAAAGATAAAATTCCTTCCAATAAGAATTTAGATAAAGAAACTAGGTTAATTATCGGTTCTTACTTTAGTCAATTTTACGCGTTGGAATCGACTGCATTGTTTAATCCGTCCATTGTCATTCATCCGAATCAAAATCCGGATGATAAAAACCTGAATTTCATATTAAGCCTTCGTGCCGTGGGAGAAGGACATATATCGTCCATCGTTTTTAGAGAAGGAACCATCAATGAAAATTTTGAAATTACCATTCAAGAGCCGCATCCTTTTATTATGGAACCTAAAAAAAATATGGACAGGCTACAGAATAAAAATTTATTTTTCAGAAATTTAACGCAGGCAGGTGCCATCAACGAAATCAGCGAATCTATTTTGAAGATGCTTCCGGAGGAATTCACTTTTGGGGAACTCAATACCCTCCTGGACATTCATCATAAGTCTTACACAAAACATGAACCAATTGTCATTGAAGAAACAATGAATGTCATCCGAAATTTAGGGCTTTCCAATTATGATATATTTTTCTCCGAAGAGCAGGACATTTCGGAAAGGGTTATTTATCCAATGTCGCCCAGCCAGACCAATGGTATTGAAGACGCCCGATTTGTAAGATTCGAAGAAGACAACGGCATGCATAAATATTATGCAACCTTTACCGCGTACAATGGTAAAAGAACCGTACCCGAGCTGCTGGAAACCAAAGATTTTTTGCATTTTAAGGTTTCAACATTAACCGGTTCCTACGCCCAAAATAAAGGAATGGCTTTATTCCCTAAAAAAATCAACGGGAAATATATGATGCTGGGAAGACAGGATAATGAATCAATTTACCTCATGAGTTCGGACGATCCATTGGTATGGAACGATGCTATCCCCATTATAAAACCTACTTATGCATGGGAATTTGTCCAAATAGGAAACTGCGGCCCTCCCATTGAGATAGATGAAGGATGGCTGGTAATTACCCACGGTGTCGGAGCCGTGAGACGATATTGCCTGGGCGCGGTTTTACTGGATAAAAAAAATCCTGCCAAAGTCATTGGCCGCCTGAAAAAGCCTTTGCTGGAACCATTAGGGGAAGAAATATTCGGGTACGTACCGAATGTCCTGTATTCCTGCGGAGCCATTGTATACAATGGCAAGCTTATCCTCCCCTATGCCAAAAGTGACCTCATGACCTTGTTTGCCCATATAGATATCAAAGAAATATTAAATGAAATGGTTTAATATCTTGTTATGAAAATAGCTATGCTTGCGCCTATTGCATGGCGAACACCTCCGCAACATTACGGACCCTGGGAACTCGTAACATCCATGCTAACGGAAGAACTTGTAAAAAAAGGAATAGACATTACTTTATTTGCGACAGGGAATTCCATTACACAGGCACGATTACAAAGTGTTTGCCCGGAGGGTTATGAAGAAGTGTCTCATGCCGACGCAAAAGTGTGGGAATGCCTTCACATTTCCAACTGCATAGAACAAGCTGAAAATTTTGACATTATCCACAACCAATTTGATTTTTTGCCTCTTACCTATTCGCGTCTTGCAAAAACACCTATGATAACAACTATCCATGGTTTCTCATCTCCCAAAATTTTACCGGTTTATCAAAAATATAATTTAAATACTCATTACGTTTCGATAAGTTACGCGGACAGAAACCCAACTTTGGATTATGCTGCCAATGTTTACCATGGAATCAAACTGGATGATTTTTCCTTTCAGGCCGATCCTTCCGGGAATTATTTGTTATTTCTGGGGAGGATTCATCCTGATAAAGGACCTCATACAGCTATAAAAATTGCTAAAAAAACAGGACTTAAATTAATTATAGCAGGACTTATCCAGGATGAATCATACTTTGAAAAAGAAATAAAACCTTATTTGGATAAGAATATTGAATATGTAGGAAACGTTGGTCCTGAAATGAGAAATAACCTGATGCAAAATGCGCTTGCGTTTTTGCACCCTATCGGTTTTTCAGAACCTTTCGGGTTATCAGTGATTGAATCCATGGCATGCGGTACTCCGGTCATTGCTTATTCGAAAGGCAGTATGCCTGAGTTGATTGAAAATGAAAAAAACGGTTTCCTTGTTTCTGATGTGGATAGTGCAATTGACGCTTTAAAAAAAATTGAAAAAATAGACAGAAATAATTGCCGAAAGACTGTGACTGAAAAATTCACGCAAGAAATTATGGCAAATAATTATTTAAACGTTTATAAAAAAATACTATCCGGGGACATTTAATTCATATCCTCTATTTATCCACCGGAATACGATCCCCTTTAAGAAAACAAAGAGCTAAAAATATCCTCGGTCATTTTCTGAAAATCATCATTTGAAATAAAAAACTCCAATTATTTCAAAAAATTAATTGAAAAAGCTGAATTGGAACAAATTATGAAGGGTTTAAAAATTATACTATTGAAATTATAAAATCGTATGTTATGAATTCAAAAGACAAAAAAATACCTCCTCAAACGCAAAGAAAACAACCCGGCAAAGAATCCAAAATGCGGCCGCAGCCTGAATTCCTGCCCAAATCAGATCGTAAGGAAGGAAAACTGGAAGGTAAAGTTGCAGTCATAACCGGTGGAGACAGCGGTATTGGGAGAGCAGTTGCCGTCGCCTTTGCAGCGGAAGGAGCCAATGTAGTCATCGCCTATTTAGAGGAGCATGAAGATGCTAAAAAAACTGCAAAAACAATCGAAGACATGGGACAGGAAGCTATGCTCATAGCAGGAGACGTTTCCAAGGAAGCTTTTTGTAAAAAGATAATCAAAAAGACAATAGATAAATTTGAAAAAATAGATATCCTGGTTAACAATGCTGCCGTGCAATATGACACAGAAAGTATTACTGACATTACCAAGGAACAGCTTCTCAAAACTTTTGGTGTAAATGTATTTGGCGCGTTTTATCTTTCCATTGCTGCAATTCCCCATATGAAAAAAGGAGCAAGCATCATCAACAGCACATCCGTAACGGCTTATAGGGGCAGTTATCATTTGATAGATTATTCTTCTACAAAAGGCGCTTTGGTTTCATTTACCCGTTCTTTATCAGCATCTCTTGCGGAAAAAGGCATTCGTGTAAATGCAGTTGCGCCGGGGCCAATCTGGACTCCATTAATTCCTGCAAGTTTTGATGCTAAAGATGTTGCAAAATTTGGAAAAGATACCCCGATGAAACGCCCCGGAGAGCCTAATGAGGTTGCGCCCTGTTATGTATTTTTAGCGTCAGAAGATGCGAGCTATATGACCGGACAGGTTTTACACCCCAATGGTGGAGAGATAATCAATGGTTGATCCTGTTTTTCATGAGATATACAGGAATGACTTTTAACAACAGAGCCGATATTTTTCAATCACATAAAAAAGCATCCCTTAAAGATGCTATGTGATATGATTTTGCCGCGCCGGGCAAAATAAAATCTGTTTATACATAAATTTACTTTGCCTTCAGGTTGATTTCTGATGTGGCAAGTTTAGACAAATCTTTGTCGCAGGTCTTTTCTTCTTTCAGCGTTGCTCCCAGCAGTTCTTTGGCTTCTTTTTGCCTGAGGAGTTTCGCATAAGCTATCAATGTACCATAAGAAGCAATTTCATAATGCTCCACTTTTTGTGCTGCGGCAATAATCGCAGCATCTCTAACCGCTCCCGGTTCTGTTTCTTCCAGGATCCCTTCGGCTTCTTTCAACAAACCAGCCATCGCATCGCATTTAACCGCTTCCGCTTTTTCATCAAGAGATTTGAATACACCCTCCAGTCTTTTGACATGCTCTTTAGTCTCCTGCAAATGACCTTCTATTGCTTTCTTCAGCTTTGAAGAGGTAGCATTCGTTTTCATTTTCGGTAAATTTTTGACCAATTCCTTTTCTGCCCAGTAGATGTCTTTTAGTCCATCTATCATGAAATCCTTCAAGTGTTCCGCAGCATCCTTTTTAGGTGCTACTTTTCCTTTTGTAGTTTGTTTAGTTGCCATATATATAGTATTAAATTTCAAGCCAATAACTTCCATAAAGGACGAAGCTTTTTAGCTTTAATTCATTTTTCGTGCCACACTTTGTATATATTTATATTTGTAAATCTTACATTCTTTATGGAAAGCGAAAAATGTTTCAACAACCATAAAAGATTTACATACAGAGAATCAACCACATTGTAGTTTTGTTGTATAAATTACCAGGATTAATATTCATGAAAAAAGATAAATTATATATTGGTTGTTCCAGTTATGCCACACCATCCTGGCAAACTTTGTTTTATCCGGAAGAATTGCCAAAAAGAAAATGGTTTGATTATTATTGCCAGCATTTTAATACTTATGAATTTAATTCAACATTTTATAGGTTCCCTGCCATCAAGAACTTGCTGCCGTGGTATGATAGAACTCCTGATGATTTTAAATTCAGCATCAAAATCCCTAAAATAATTACCCACATCAAAAAACTGAAAGATTGTGAAGAAGAAATAGCTGAATTTTATTTGGTAAGCAGTG
>CAZKOC010000062.1:0-9926 GCA_964554275.1 uncultured Weeksellaceae bacterium | reverse complement strand
TTTCTGATTTTAAATATATTTCCGGTCTTAAGATTGATTGAGCGGTTCTCTTTTCTCTAATTACTTTCAAACAAAACAGGTAAAATATTTTCCTTTCCCGGATTGATTTTTTTACCGAGCCTGTGTTTGTAGAGACGGACGGAATCAGGAGAAATTCCAAGCACCGCAGCAATTTCTTTATGATTCATTCCCAATTTCTTCAAGTAAAGATAACGGAGTTCGGCTTGGGATACATTAGAAAAACATTGAGGAATCTGCTTGCTATACCGTGTATTGACTCTTTCAAAAGATTGCTTGAAACTAAGCCACTGATCATCGGTCAGTAAAGGAGTTTGGAGGATATCTTTTAAGTAAGTTTCCTTTAATTCGGTTTCTATGAATGCTTCATCGTTACTGCTTTTTAACTGATTGATTTCGTCTTCATAATGATGGATGTCCAAATTAAGTGCAGCAACTTTTTGGGTTAATTGGTTTAATTCATTTTGAGCCTCCCTAAGTTTTCTTTTTTGATTCATCTTTATTGAAACGAAAATCAATGTAAAAACAGTCAGGATGGAAATTAGTAATCCTATCCAGTATTTTTCGATCCAGGATTCTTCGCGGGGATTCTCTTGCAGATGAATCAGTGTGTTGATGTTGGCGTATTGTTCAATTTGGTTGAGGCTGTCTTGCAATTCGGTATATTTTTCAAAGAAAGCGGTTGCTTTTTTATACTCTTTTTTAAGAAGGTATGATTTATAGAGCGTTTTAGCAACATCAAGCTTCACAAACGATTCAGAATTTTTTACTATGTCAAATGCCTTTTCTGCATATTCTACGGCTAAATCAGGCTTATTTATATCATGCAAATAACGGGCATACTGGTTATAGGCAAATGCTTTTGATATTGCTTCTATGGATTTACTGGTTTCCGCTATCTTTATTGCTTTGTCATAATAATAATAATATGCCGAATCTCCATCTTCGGTAAAACCTATAGAATTTGCCATAGTAATATTGAGCTTTATTTTGGTAAGATCATCACCATTCTTGTCAATCCATTTATATGCTTTTCGTGAATAATAAAGTGCAGGTTCAAGTTTGGTATTATCATCTTCTTCCACAAACATCGTAAGATACAACCGTCCAAGACTTGTTTCCGCTTTGGCCATTTCGGCTTCATCTTTTTTGGCTATAGCAGCATCATAAATTTTTTTCAAGTAAAATTCGGCGCGGTCATAATAACCTGTATTTGCATAGATTTGGGCAAATCGGCTTTCGATCAATTGCTTATTGGTGGAATTGCTTGATTTATAATAATCATAAGATTTGATATAATTTTCAACAGCTTTGTCTATTTCCCAATATTTAAAATAAATTTCCCCGGCATCTAAATGATAATCCGCCCAAAGTTTTTTATCTGTCTTGTTTTTTAAAAGTCCCTTTGACTTTTCAAGAAGTTCAAATGCCTTATCAGGTTCAACTGTATCTGTTTCCAATATGAATTTTCTGATTATCAGGGAGCTGTCTGTTGTATTTTTTGCTCTACCCAAACTTGTATTTAAATTCTCGTTTGCTTGTTGTTGAGTAAATGCCAAAACCGGGAATAATAACAAACAGACAAGCGTAGTACTTTTAATCATAAAACTCTAATCTTAAATTTTAGCAATAAACAAAAAGTAAATTTATAAAAAAGAATGGATTATATACTTTTTATCCAAAATAAAAAAACAACCAATTTTCAATTGATTGCTTTTATAAAGTGATAAAACTGAATTTACAATTTTCAAATTTGATGATAAATTAATTCAATATGTTTTATAGATTTAAAATTGATGACTTAAAAATCCCTTGCTTTCTTCCATAAAGAATTCTTTCTGTGTTTTGTAATGAAGTATATTCCCAAAACAATTGCCGCGATCACTAAGACGACTTCCCAATTGTCTATAGGTGCCTGGATCTCATCATCATTCTCTCCTGCATCAGGATCATTAGGGTCGGCCAGTGCGGGAAGTGTATAAACTATCCAGAAACAGGTTACTAATCCGTACTTTAAAATATTGTTCTTCATATTGTCGAGTTTTGAGTCTTGAGCTATGGGTTTCGCGTTGTGAGCACAACGCAAAACTCATAACTCGAAAACATTATTTATTGATCACCTTTTTTGTTACTAATTCTCCACTTTCCGTCTTGGCCGTAACCACAACTATCTCTTTACCCAGTATCCCTGAGCTGATGCTGTAGATTCGGGAATTGACTTCTTTGTTGCTGTGAAGCATTCTACCGTGAAGGTTATATAACTCTACTTCCAGGATTGTGTCACTGTCAGATTCCACAACAATCCTGTCATTGTTTTTGTAGATACGTATATCGTTTAACGAGCTTGCCTGAAGCGAGGAGGATTTTTTTGCCTTACGGTAAACCACTTCAAAACGGTCTTTGTATTCTCCTGCCCGGGATTTAAATTCATAATCCGATTTCATCAGGTTGTGGACGATGTTTTCATATTTGTCGTTCAGATAAATCATAACTTCTCCTTCCGTAAACAATCCCTCAAAGTTCACCAGTGAAATGCTGAATTTCCCTACTGCCTCTGCTTTGAAGCCCAATGGGACTATGTCTGATGGGTGGAACGGAAGCGGCCTGCCCTGTATCGTATATTTCTCTTCATTGATCAGGTTATACAACGCGCTGCCACTGTAGCCGAACTGCTCTCCCTCTATTCCGGCATCTACGCCCATGGTCGCTTCCGGCATATAGCTCACCAACATTTGATTGTAGTCACTGTCTCCTGCGCTAAGCTTTAACCAGAAACGGTGCTTTTCCGCAGGGTTACGAAAGAATGAGCCTGCATCGCTCACTCTCATCTCATTGGTGAAATTCACAGAACTACCCGATGTCTGGACAATGAAGCCCTGGCTTGTTGTAATACTGTTGCCCTCGTATTCAAACGGCACAAATCCCGCTGAGCTATAGGTCACATATCTTGTGCCTGTATATTCCCACAACTGAGTGGTTTCGTTGAAGATCCTTTCCGGATTGTTCCAAAAATACAAGGTGCTTAATCCCGGGTTTAGCGTTAAAAACAATTCAGGGTCTATGTTCGAAGGATACGGATTCCCTATCGAGGTATAGCTTCCCGGATAGGTCGGTACGCTTACGCTTCCGTTGAAAGGTTCGCCAATGAATTTTCCCGGATAAGCCGTGGGCTGGTTGCCGTGCTCTATGTTCCAGTTGTTCGGTGCACGGAATAAATAGCCTTTGCCGCTCACGAAGCCTGTATCGGGATCTGCGGAGCTTGCGAATACTTCCACGTAGGCTCCGTCCGTTCCCGCGTTTATAGAAGTGGTTTCATACGTGTAAATACGGTTCCAGATCGTTTCTGGTGAGAAGGCTCTCAATCCCTGCCCTTTTACGGGTGAGCTCCATAACGTATAGTCCAGCCTGACTATCTCCCGGCTCTCTCTTTCCACTGTTATCTTCCCTTCATTTTCATCCAGTTCATAATCCTCCGTCTGGATTAAGTTTCCGCCAGATTTTATGATAAATGAAGCTGCTTGTTCATTAATGTCTGACGTGGAGGGATTATCTGCATTTTCATTCGTTAGTTTTCCCGCCAGAGTTAATGAGCCTCCATCTTCTATGAATACACTTCCGCCTTCTTTTACATTGAAGTTCTTTGCCTGTAATGCAAAGGTGATAATCAGATCCCCCTCCACAAAGGCATCATCACTAAGTCCCGGACCGCTACCATTGCTCCAATATCCATCCTCAGGAGTGCCTATCCATACGATCGGACAGTTCTCGCCCTGATTTTCATAAGCACCTATGTCAATAGTGGTCCCATATAATCTGGAGTTTCCGGCAAAATCCAGGTCTGTTTCAACATTTTCACCTGCATTGGCATAAGCATTGTTACTCCCTGCATTGAAAGCAGGTGAACAGGTCTGGATGCGCAGTCCGTCATCTGAAGTTCCCCATATGCCGTCCGGGCCTATTGGATTTGAACCGTTTACAAATATCGGGTCGGCACTTGTATTGCCTTCACCGCTGTAACCACCCTGAATGATACTATAAGTCATACTCAACGTATTATTACTGTCATAGATACTGTTGTTTTGATTATCCAAAAAAACAGAATTTGCTATGGTTGCGGGTAATGGTGAGAAATTGGCGATGGCTTTTCCATAATTACCTGACAACTCGGTGAGATTATGATAAAATGTACAATTATATACTGAAAGTGAAGCATTATTCACAATAGCTCCCCCGAAAGAATAAGCTTTGTTACCTGTAAAGACAGAATTCACGATAAGCAATGAACCTGCATTATAACTGTATATAGCTCCTCCATTTCGGGTTGACTCATTCCCTGTAAAAACGGAACCTTTTATAGTAGAATTTGCAGCAAGATTATATATAGCGCCACCTCCATGTGTATTTGACGTAATGGCTTTGTTTCCAGTAAAACTGCTATTGATTATCTGAGAGCCGCCATGATCATCGTATATAGCGCCGCCGAATCCTCCATCAGAACTATTGTTTGTAAAAATACAATGGGTGATGAGCGGTGAAGAGTAATCATTATAAATAGCGCCTCCGTCATAGGAATCGTTTCCTGAAAAGGTACAATTCGTTATAACCGGGGAAGCTGCGTAGTTATACATTCCACCACCACGTGCGGAAGGGGCAGTCGTAGTATCATTATCTATAAAAATACAATTGGATATGGTGGGTGAGGCAAAGCGATTATATATACCTCCTCCATACTTTAACTGGTCAGCTCCCGTCGCCCGTCCCAGGGTTATAGTGAATCCATCTAAAACAGCCGCAATAGTCAAGCCGTTATTATCATTCCTGATCACAGACCGATTGTTGCCCCGAAGGATTGTCGGGTTATTGGTTATGTCACGGATTCCTCCTCCATTGGGATAACCACCTAATATTTTCACTCCTTCTATCATTGCAAAGGACTGCCCGCTTGCAGGAATATAAGTTCCTTTGGCCACCAATATGCTGTCTGATTTACAAAGCTGTCCCGGATATGCAGCCAATGCCTCTTGTAATGTCTTGAAAGCCGTTCCCCAACTTTTTCCGTTACCCGAAACCGTTACACTTTCATCTACATGCAACGGAAAAATTCCTTCAACCGTATACGTAAATGTGACCGGCTCCGAGATCGTACAGGCATCTGACGAAGCAGTCAATGTAATGTTTGCCGTGCCGGTTCCAAGTGCTTCAAAAGATGGGATGTTTCCCGTTCCGGATGTCGGAAGCCCGATAGCCGGATTGTCATTGGTCCAGGAATAGGAATAAGAAGATCCCGGATAAGCATAAGCAATGGTTATATATAATTTTTTTGCCGTCCCTGAACAAGGATCTCCAAATATTTCGTTATTAGGTGTAACTGTAAAGCTGTTATTGCCCAACGCAAGACCTTCTATTATACTCTGACTGTTGGCTGCATGGCAGGAACCTATGGTAAACCCGGTACCGCAATTACCCGAGGCATTCCCGTAACTGGCAAATATCACTTCTGAAAAAACTGTTCCGGCAGGTGCAGTAACAATCTGTGTAGCATTTTCATTAATTATAAAACAAATTCGCCCATTTTCACCATCCATAAATTGGAGTTCCGGGAAATCGGATCCCAGGCAAGTACTCCGGGAGGAAGGAGTCGTTATTGTAAAGCTTGAACTGCCTGGAGATGCCTGAAGCTCATACGCTCCCATATCTACCACATCTCCAAAAATACGCGGATTACCTAAAATATCTAATGTGCCGGAACCGGAAGGGGCATTGTTTACAGCATCATTATTTCCCGAATTAAGAACAGGAGAACAAGGTAAAGGGGCGTAATTATGTTCCGCGGGATTTTCAAATAAAGGGTCTTCGTTGATATTTCCTGTGCCGGCATATACTCCGCTTGCCTGAAATATATCACTGTAAGTGGCATTTAAGGTTGATTCGTTAAAAATATTTTTAGCAGCGTCTGAACCCCACACAATAGAATTAGCCATATTAACAGTGGCGGTAGTATTATTCAGATTGTTTCCATTAGCATTGGCAATATTATCAGCTATGGTACTGTTTATAACACTCAGTGAGCTTGCCGTATGAGAGCTGAAGATTCCTCCGCCAGTTCCGGCTGTGTTATTAACAATCACAGAATTAATGATTTTCGGAGAAGCGGTTTCATAGATAAATATCCCGCCGCCATTACCGACAGCCGTATTTTCTGATATGACCGTATGGTCAATAAGAGCAGAAGAATGCCACATATACACCCCCCCTGCATGAACAGCAGAATTCTTGGTAATTGTACAATTACGAATAATTATTTTGTCGCCTATATTGCTGTTTACCCGTAATAACACCCCACCTCCCTCTTGCTGGTTGGTAAGTACACCGTTATAGGTATATTGGGCCCCGCTGTTGGCATTTCCTCCGGTAATGGTCAGTCCGTCAATCACCACACGTTCTGCTCCGGGAAGCGTATTTGTCATAACCATAACGTGACAGCTGTTGTCGCTGTTACTGTTAGGGTCATTAATATTTCCGCTCAATATGGTTGGGTTTGCCTGTATATTACGGACTCCTCCTCCATTAGGATAGCCTCCATATATTTCAATTCCTCCTCTTTGTGGAATTAAAAAAGTAGCATTTCTATCGGTTCCGCTTTGTTCCCCCGTAGGATAGTAAGTCCCTTTTGCAATATAAATGTTTTTGACTGATGGAGTTGCATTGGCAAAATTCAAAGCTTCATTCAATGTCTTAAAAGCTGTGTCCCAACAATAACCCGATCCGGAACCGGTAACGGTATGGTCAACATAAATGGTTTCGGGAGATACTATACAGACACCTCCTTCATAAGCTCCCATATCTATTACACTTCTTTGGATCCTTGAGTTTCCCGTTATATCTGAATCTCCAACCTGAATATGGTAACCATTTGTATTTGTAAATGGATTCCCCTTATCTATCACAGGGCTTTCAGATCGCAGTTTTAGCCCGTCATCTTCCGTACCATAGATCCCGTCAGCTCCGGCAAGGTTATTTATATCTAAAAAAAGTGGATCGATATTCAGATTTCCGGTTCCCGAGCCATTATAGTTCTGGGCCAGCGTATAATTTACATTAATAGTACCTCCGCCTTGTATATGAATTCCCGCATTGCCGCTTCCGGCAGTATTACCCCAAATGATTGTATTATTAACTTGAGCCGAACCGTAATTTTGTGTGATTATTCCTAATGACCCGGTCACCCGGTTGTTATAAAAAGTACAGTTATTGATTGCAGGGCTACCCTCTACAGATTTGATTATTGCATCAGAAGACTGGTTTCCGATAAATACAGAATTACTGATAACAGGGTTAGAGTAACCATTATATATAATAGGGGCATTGTTGCCTAATACATTATTGATGAAAATACAATTGCTTATTACGGGAGAGGATTGAGTATTGGAAATAGGTGGTGCATTGTTATCATCAAATATACAGTTTCTGATCGTCGGAGATGATTGTATATTTTGTATGGCTGCGGTCGAGGCATATGTAAGCGTAAATCCGTCCAGCACAGCTGCCGGGCTGAGCCCATTATATAGATTGTTAATTATTTTTTCGTGAAATCCGATCAAAATGGTAGGGTTAGCACTCCAGTCCCGCTGACTTAAATTAGTCTCCGTTCCCACAAAACCCCCGTATATTTTCACTCCTTCTTTCATCCTATAAGAAGCATACTGAGCAAGCTGAAAGTTACCCGCAGCAACCCAAACCTCATCACCCGAAGAAGAAGCATCGATAATTGCCTGAAAGTCCCCGCTGGCACTTGCCCAGCTGTTACCATTGCCTGTTCCTCCCGCTTTTACATAGCGAATGGTTTGGGCCGAAGTAAACACAGTTCCCATAAAACAAATGAGAAGAACTGTAATTATTTTAATCTTGAATTTTGATAAAGATTTAATCTTTGGTATTGGTAAAAGAGCATGGTTTTTCATCTTCTAATTTTTAGCAGAATTATTCTGACTAAGTTAGCAGGTGATATCCGAGATAAGGCAAACATGACCGTTTCAATACCGTTTCAAATTTATAAGTATTTGATTTACAATAATAAAAAAAAGAGTCTGAATCAATTTTTGTAAAATAGGCCGAGTGATATACTTTCGATTTTAAGGGCATTCCCGGGTTTAGAATTGATCAGCAGGATTTCCTCCATCAATACATCTGGAACACCTAAAGAGAAAAATCAAGTTTTAAACGATTTAAAGAAATAAAAACAAAAGAAACAACCTTTGAGCTGTTTCTTTTTTCTGTTTTTGTATTTTATAAATTACTGAAAATCAATATTATTCTCCTTCTAAATATTCATATCAACACATCTGATACAGCACCCTTACGCTTGTATTATTTTATATTTTTCAAAGAACGTTTTTTATTTGATTTTGACAGAGTAAATAGTACCCAGCACCACTCTATTTTTCACCATTAATAATTCTAAAACGCTTCAAACGAGAAGTAGGAAAAATAAAAATAACAACTAATATCAGTGAAATAATTATAATGGCGCTAATACTTAGTGCAAACAAATAAGTTTTAGAATAGATATTTAAAACATTATATGTCTTTAAAAAAAATATTATTGATAACGTTAAGATTTCAGTAATTAATAAAATAATTAGTGTTATAATTTTACCTAATGTTCTATTTTTAAACAAATTTTTATAAAAATTTTCTATGAAATAGAATAAAAAAACCATAAGTATAGTGAATGTAAGGATCCCTACTTGCATTATTAACATATCTTTAGGCTCTCCTATGAAAATCTGATTATCATCAATTTTGACAAGCTCAAAAGCAAAGTATGTTGTTTCTTTGAATAAGAAAAATATAAAGATGAAAAACAATGTATTGGTAATAAATCTCATTTATAAATATGCTTTAATTTCCAGTAGGAAGATTTTCAAAATTATTAACATCTTCTTCTGTCATATAATCAGTGCCTAAAACTCTATTAATATTGTCTGCACCCTTAGTATAATCAAAATCTATTAATAGATCACCAGTCAATTTTGAATAAATATTATAATGGAGAGTACTTTCATCTGTTAAAAATAGACTTTTTCTTGTATCTCCAAACCCTTCAAAATTTACATTATCAATATTTCTATTTATAACATTAATATCAAAACTACCATACCAATTACTTGTTTCAATTTGACCGGCATTTAAAATTTGAACTTCCATCCTAATATCTGTTGCTTTATTTAATAGTGTTAATATACTATTTTTTGAACTTGGAAGAGTTGTTTTAGCTGTAGGAATACTCTTTTGTTTATTTATTATATAACCTTTAGCAAAATTTATTGCTGTATCATATAACTCATTTTTTGGTAAATCATAATTAACTCCAGTTTTCATAGTATTTTTGTGAAGATAAATCTGATTTACAGAAGGAAAAGGCATTCCAGTATTTCCATTCTTGGAATATTTATAATGATCTGTATATACTTCCTTTATTCCGGATTTAATATTACCCCATACCTCGCTCCAGTCCCACTTAACTTGCTTTCCATTAGGATCTATATAAAGCACCGGATTCTGATAACAATATCCATAAACATTTAAATTCATAGGATTAAATACACCTCCATTATGCTGTCCGTCTATGTAGTGTTCAGAGTTTTGAATTGGGTCGTAAGAAGCAAGAGGATCCACACTCAACCACACACTTACCCTTGGGTCATAGTACCTTGCTCCGTAATAATACCAACCTGTTTCCTCATCGAGTTCCTTACCGTTGAACTTGTATGGACTGTTATTTGAGCTTCTGTGCTCTTCAACGAGCGTCTCTCCAAAAGCGAAGTACTCCATGTGCTGGCTTACTTCTCCCGCTAAATTAGTAATATAATTTGAAGAGCCCAAATGATCCGGATGAAACCAGTATT
>CAZKOC010000061.1:0-10100 GCA_964554275.1 uncultured Weeksellaceae bacterium | reverse complement strand
TATCCGAAAAGTGTATTTGTCAATGAGTGAATCCAAGTTTGATTATTCAGGATTAAAAAGAGTTGTAAAAATCGGGATGAGCTATCGCGGTTTGTTTATAGCTGTGGTTATCATTGCAATTCTCAGCGCGGTTGTTTCTTCAAGCAGACCCTATTTGATTGCTCATGCATTTGACAAATACATATTACTTTACGATAAAAATCACAATCCTTTACTACCTGATTTAGAGGGACTAAAATATTTTTTGGTTATACTAACAGGAGTTTTGATCCTGGAAGTAATTCTTCAGTTTTTTGTAATTTTTCTTGCGAATAAAATTGCACAAAGAGTCATCCGGTTTTTGAGGGTAAGACTTTTCAATCATATCATCAAATTCAAGTTAGGCTATTTTGACCGGACACCCAACGGTGTTCTGGTCACACGTTCCGTATCTGATATAGAAACCATTGCCGAGATATTCAACAACGGAATTCTGACCCTGATGGTAGATGCTTTACGCGTTGTCATAATCATTAGCATTATGTATTACATGAACTGGTCGCTGGCAACCATTGTCATATTAATTTTACCGCTGATGGTAATTATTACCAATTTATTCCAGAAAGCACTGAAAAAAGTTTATCAGGCGGAAAGAACTATTACTGCAAAGCTCAACACTTTTGTACAGGAAAGATTAACGGGAATAAATATTGTTCAACTATTTAATCGTCAAAATGCGGAGTTCGAAAAATTTAAAGTCATCAACAAAGAACTGCGCACGGCATTTTTGAAAACCAATGTTTACTTCGCCTTGCTCTTTCCGGTAGTTGATGTGGTTTCCGCAATAGCCATAGGATTGATCTTATGGTTCGGCGGATTACGATCTGCTCTCGAAGGAGATGTTACCGTCGGGGAAATCATTGCTTTCATTTCTTACATAGGCATGCTTACCCAGCCGATGAGACAAATCGCAGACCGCTTCAATGCCATTCAGCGAGGTCTGATCGGTGCAGACCGTGTATTTAAAATCCTCGATGATGACCAGACTTTGCCCAATAAAGGGAAAGAATTTCTGAATGAGGTAAAAGGAGAAATTGATTTCAATAATGTGTATTTTTCTTATACAAAAGACAATCCGGTTTTGAAAGGAATTTCTTTTCATTCAGATCCGGGGCAGACCATCGCGATTGTCGGAGCGACCGGTGCAGGTAAATCCACCATTATCAATCTTCTGAGTCGTTTTTATGATATAGATTCAGGTGACATTCTCATCGACGGAAAGAGCATTTATTCTATGGAATTAAGTAATCTGAGAAGCCACATCGCAGTGGTTTTACAAGATGTTTTCTTGTTTAATTCTACTATTTATGAAAATATAATTTTAGGAAAAACGCATATCTCGTTAGAAGAAGTTCAAAGGGCTGCAAAAGAAATCGGGATACATCAATTCATCATGTCATTGCCAAAAGGCTATCATTCCGAAGTAAGCGAACGCGGTGGTAGCCTCTCCGTCGGACAAAGGCAGTTGATTTCATTTTTAAGGGCGTATGTTTACAATCCGCAGATTTTGGTATTGGACGAAGCTACCTCGTCTATAGATACTGAATCTGAAGCATTGATACAAAATGCCACTGAAAAACTGACAGAAGGAAGAACTTCCATCGTCATTGCCCACAGATTGGCTACCATACAGAAAGCAGCCCAGATTCTGGTTATGGATGACGGAAAAATTGTAGAACGGGGTACTCACCAGGAACTTCTGCAGAAACAAGGCTATTATCACAATCTTTACGAAGTCCAGTTCCAGTCAAATGACTTACCACGTTGAAAACTTTTTTAGGCGTTTCGTCAATAAATAACTAATTTTGGGAGGATTAACTTATAAAATTATAAAGCGATGAAAAAAGTATTTTTAACATTGACCGTAATAGGTCTGGTAACTTTAACTTCTTGTAAATCTGATGAGAAAAAAGTGGAAGATGCCACTGAAAATGCGGCTGAAGAAGTAACTCAGGAAGCGGAAGATGCTGCTGAAGTTATGGATAACACGACTGCTGCTGTAACTGATGTTCCACAATTCAGCAATCCGGAAGTTCAACAATTCGCTGACGAATACGCGAAATATTTTGCAGAAGTAAAAGCCGCTGTTAACTCAGGGGATCAGGCTAAAGTTATGGAATTACAAAAACAAGCGGTTGAATGGGCTCAAAAAGCACAACAGTTTACTCAAAAAATGACAGCTGAAGATGCTCAGAAATGGGTTGACTGGTCACAAAAAATTGCTGCTGCAGCACAACAATAATTTCGATAATTCAAATACATAAATCCTTCTCCTAAAGAGAGGGATTTTTTTATTTTCGGAATTTGAGTATTTTTGAATAAATTGTGTTCAATTGATTCATAAAAAATTTGAACATTAAATATTAAACTTTTTTAATTTATGAAATATCTCTTTCTGATTGCGGCTGTTGCAATTAATTTTCAATGCTCGCCACAAAAAAACTTTACCAAGAGCGACTACGACAAATCACTTCCGAAATACATCAATTCCATCAAAGCAGATGAGCTCAGCAAGCATCTTTATATTTTTGCTTCCGATGAATTCGAAGGACGCGATACAGGTGAGCCGGGGCAAAAGAAAGCTGCTGAATATTTACGCGATTTTTATAAAAAGAAAGGGATCATTTCTCCGAAAAGTGAATTTGTAGAAGACTACTTTCAGCACATTCCCGCAAATACTTATCCGAGAATCAAAAAAGATACGGAAAATGTGTTGGCATTTATAGAAGGAAGTGAAAAACCGGAAGAAATTGTTGTCATTTCTGCACATTATGACCATGTGGGAATAGAGAATGGGAAAATTTACAATGGCGCAGACGATGACGGTTCAGGTACGGTTGCCATATTGGAAATCGCAGCAGCTTTCCAGCAGGCAATCAAAGACGGGTACAAACCCAGGCGCTCTATTTTATTTCTTCATGTAACCGCAGAGGAAATCGGGCTTTTAGGTTCTAAATATTACACAGATGTTCAACCTGTTTTTCCTTTGAAAAATACAATCGCCAACTTAAATATCGATATGATCGGACGAACCGACGAGGCCCATAAAAGCAATTCCAACTATGTTTATCTCATTGGTTCAGATAAATTGAGCACGGACCTGCATAACTTGTCCGAAGCTGTCAATAAAAAATACACCAACCTGGAACTGGATTATACATACAACGATGAAAATGACCCAAACCGGTTCTATTATCGTTCGGATCATTATAATTTTGCAAAAAACAATGTGCCGATTATTTTCTATTTCAATGGCGTGCATGAAGATTACCATCAACCTACAGATACTCCCGATAAAATCAATTATGAACTTTTGGCCAAACGTGCCCGATTGATTTTTGCCACTGCCTGGGAATTGGTAAATGGTGAAAACAGGCCTGTGGTGGACAAAGCCGGGAAGTAACATTTACTTGGTTTTAATAAATAGCACACCAATGTATGTTACTTATTTGTCTTTGTTAGCTGACAAAACCCACTAAAAATAATTATTATGAAATATCCTCGACTTTCTTTTTTGTTGTTTCTTTTTTTATTGATAGAATCAAATGTGGGTTTTGCACAGATTTTAACCAAGCTGCATGATTTTGATAGTACAAATGGAGCCTTTTCCAGGGGAAATCACCTAATTAGCGACGGTACTTATTTTTACAGTATGACAACCTTTGGCGGAATCTACAACAAAGGTGTTATTTATAAAATAAAAACAGACGGTACGGGATTTCAAAAATT
The DNA here is from genome assembly GCA_964554275.1 of uncultured Weeksellaceae bacterium. Taxonomy (GTDB): domain Bacteria; phylum Bacteroidota; class Bacteroidia; order Flavobacteriales; family Weeksellaceae; genus Moheibacter. The sequence continues at coordinate 6,332 of CAZKOC010000061.1, read as the reverse complement.
ATACGATTTTGACGGATTAAACGGGGCTGAACCCTATAATTCTTTAACGCTGATTAACTCACAACTTTATGGAACTACCTTTGAAGGCGGAATAGACAACAGAGGGGTCATATTTCGAATCAATACAGACGGCTCCAATTATACTAAACTTATTGAATTCACCGGAAACAATGGACATCTCCCACAATCTTCTTTAACTTTTGACGGATCATATTTGTATGGGACCACCTATGCAGGCGGAGAGGGTGCCGGAGGCGGAACTATATTTAAGATAAAACCTGACGGAACAAATTTCGAGATCGTTCACAGTTTCAACGCCTCCAATAATATCAATGGCACGCAACCTCATTGGGATTTTTTATTCGATGAATCCAACACTTATTTATACGGAACTACTTTTTTAGGAGGAATAAACAACAAAGGGGTTATTTATAGAATAAAAACCGATGGAACAAATTTTGAAAAATTACATGATTTCGACGGATTGAGTGGTGATTATAGTGGCAAACTTATGATGCACGACGACTATTTATATGCCACTACTTTAAGAGGAGGTGAAAACGAAAAAGGTGTCATTTACAAAATAAAAAAAGACGGTACAGACTTCATGAAATTATATGATTTTGAGCAAATGACTGGTACTGAATCCATAGGTTCAATGACTTTTATGAATGAATATTTATATGGGATCACTATAAGCGGCGGGTCTTCCGGTGGAGGCGCAATTTTTAAAATTAAACCCGACGGCACGGAGTTTACTTCTCTGTATACTTTTAACAATGACAGTGGTTACAGTCCATGGAGTTCGATGTATTTTGACGGTGAGGATTTTTACGGTATAACTCAAGGTGGAGGAATTTATGGGTATGGTACTGTTTTCAAGTTTGATCCCGATGCTGTGCTTTCTGCGTCTGAAATTTCTTCTTCACAAGAATTAGCAGTATTTCCGAACCCTGCAAAAGATAATTTACATCTAGCAATGAAAGGATCCATAATTACCGACATTTTGGTTTATGATACTGCAGGAAAATTGGTAATGAAACAAACTCCTAACGGCAATACCGTATTTACATTGGACATCTCTCATTTAAAAAACGGTGTTTACTTTATACAAAGTGGTAATAAAACTGTGAAATTCATCAAACAATAGTAAAATTTTCAATTACATATATATTATGAAAAAGGAGCTATCAATCAAACAGCAAGAAGAATTACTCAGCATATTGAAAATCCGTTTTGAAAAAAACATAAGCCGGCATAAAGGAATGGATTGGGAAAAAGTAAAGACAAGGCTGGAAGCCAATCCGGGAAAATTATGGTCACTCTATGAGATGGAGAGGACGGAAGGCGAGCCGGATGTCATTGGTTATGACAAGAAGACCGGAGGATACATTTTTTACGATTGTTCAGCAGAAAGTCCGAAAGGACGCAGAAGTATTTGCTATGACCGCGCAGCACTTGATGCAAGAAAAGCCCATAAACCGGAAAATTCAGCCATGGATATGGCAAATGACATGGGCATTGAATTACTAACAGAAGAGCAATACCTAGAATTACAGGAATTGGGAGAATTTGACATGAAAACATCTAGCTGGATAAAAACTCCCGCTGACATCAGAAAACTTGGCGGCGCCATCTTTTGCGATCGTCGTTACGGGAAAGTCTTTACTTATCACAATGGTGCTGATTCATATTATAGCGTAAGGGGATTTCGTGGTTCCCTGAAAATTTAAATTTTATTTGTAACATTCATTTCTCGAATGGACACTATATAAATTCTTTGTTTGTTTGTTTGTCTGTTTGTTAATTCAATAAATAATTATTTACTTTGAGAAAACTTAAAAAATCATATCCCTTATGAAAAAGCACTTATTCCTTTTGACTTTCATTATTTCACTCATTTGTCTTTCTCAAATTCGATTTGAGAACGGGTATTTTATCGACAATAACAACCAGCAAACACAATGTTTAATTAAAAATATGGATTGGAAAGATAATCCAACAGAATTTGAATATAAGATAGGTGAGTCAGGTGAAATTAAAATCGGTACTATCAAAGAATTAAAAGAATTCGGAATCTATAACGAATTAAAATTTGTCAGAGAAACCGTAAATATGGACAGGGCAAGTGAAAATGTTAATTATTTAAGCGATAACAGGAATCCTGAATTCAAAGAAGAAACATTATTTTTAAAAGTATTATCCGAAGGTCAGGCTGTTTTATACGGATATATGGAAGGAAATCTAAAAAGGTATTTCTTTCAAATGGATGATGGAGAAATTGAACAACTGGTTTATAAAAAGTACAAAACCGGCTCTACTACATTTGCATATAACAATCAGTTTCGTAATCAATTGAAAAATAGTTTTAAATGTACTTCACTGACTTCAAACGAGTTTTCTAATTTGCAATATAAAGCGTCCGACATGACTAAATTTTTCAATAAATACAATCATTGCGTTGATGCTTCTTTTGAAGCGGCTAAAGAGAAAAGAAAAAGTGATTTTAATCTTTCAATAAGGCCCAGGGTAAATTTCTCTTCTTTGGAATATTCTTCAATTTTCAATGATCGATCCATAAATTTAGGCAATTCAACAACTTTTGGAATTGGCGTAGAAATAGAATATATCCTCCCTTACAATAAAAATAAATGGGGAATCATTACTGAGCCAACATATATGTATTATAAAGCGGAAAGTACAACTGAAGCAAACAACGTGTCGGGTGGGAAACAAAACATTACATTAGATTACAGTTCTATTGAGCTTCCTCTAGGCCTTAGATATTATTTCTTTTTAAATGAAAAATCGAAATTATTTTTAAATGCTTTCTATGTATTCAATTTTAATGGTAATAAATATATGGAAGTAACCCGGGCTGATGGTTCTTTATTAGGAAAATACGAAATAAAGAGTAATAATACCCTCGCTTTTGGGTTTGGTTATAATTTCAATTCGAAGTTTACTATTGAAGGCAGGTATTTTGCTCCAAGAGATCTATTCGGTACAAATCCGGCAATTTTGGCAGATTATAAATCCTTTTCTTTGATAGTGGGTTATAATTTGTTTTAATTTGGTCTTTCTTCCAAATGAAATAGGAAACTATGAATAGATAGTAATAGAATTATTTTTCCAGCCAAAATTTAAAATCATTCACGCGTTCACGGCTTACGATCAATTCTTCTTCAACATTCTTAATAAAAAGCTGATAACGGCTTCCTGAATGGGTAGTGATGTTTTCTATAAACCTCAGGTTTACAATCGCATTTCTACTGATACGGAAAAAATCTTTTGAGTTTAATTGCGTTTCGAGTTCGTTTAAAGTTTGTTCAATCGGGTATTCACGGCTCTCCGTGAAGAGATAAGTCCCCTTGTTTTTGGAATAAAAACAACTGATGTTTTCCGTATCAATCGTCTTAAGATTGCTCCCGATTTTTACCAAAAAGCGCTCGCGGTATTTATTCTCGAAATTGTTGATGAGCAAAGATTTCAACTGGTAGGCATCCCACAAAACGGGTGTGTGTTTTTCATTGAATTTATCAATTGCACGTTTTAAATCTATTTCATTAATCGGTTTAAGTAAATAATCTATACTATTGAATTTAAATGCTTTTAACGCGTATTCGTCATAAGCCGTTGTAAAAATGATTGAGCTTTTAGGCTGAACCTGTTCAAAGATTTCAAAACTGATTCCATCTCCCAGTTGAATATCTAAAAAAATCAAATCGGGTTCCCGGTTTTGCTGAAACCATTGAACAGCTTCTTTCACACTATGAAGCATCGCAACCGGTTCTATCCCTTGATTTTGAAGCATCCGAAGTAAATACCTTGCGGCCGGTTTTTCGTCTTCTATGATGATGGATTTCATTTGTCGTTATTTTACAAAGTTCGAACTTCGAAACTCGAATTTCATTTTTAATTATTCGATCTTCTTCTTTTTTCCAATTCCTTTTGGATTTGTCTGTTTTTCCAGGCCACGTTATTGAAAAAACCAAACACGCTTATTCCGTGAAACAACAAACCGATCCCCCAGCCTGCAATTGGCCAGATTGCCCAAAAATAACCTCCATTTGTAATGTTCAGAAACACGAGGTAACCATTTACCAAAATATAGGAAGCCATGTGTACATAGAACTCTAAACGTTCTTCCACGACTTTTTTGGCATGTTGGTATTCTTCAGTCGAATATTTATTGTTTGTTTCCATATGTTAATTTTTTAAATTGTTAAAAAATCGCTCACGTTCGTTTTTTCTTCTTTCCAGTTCTTTCTGAACCTGACGGTCTTTCCATGACGCGGAATTAAACATTCCGAAAACCTCGATCGCGTGGAAAGCAATCCCGATGCCCCAACCCATCAACGGCCAGAAAGCCCATTCGTATCCGCCATCTTTCAAATCTAAAAAATGAAAGAAAGAATTGATAATGACATAACTTGCCAAGTTCCAGTAAAACCCCTGCACTTCTTCTACTCTTTTTTTGGCAGCTTTGATTTCTTCTTCTGTATAATTTTGTATGATTTCCATAGTTGTAACTTTTTCGGTTAACAATGGGATTTTGACGATAAATTCATCTTGTGTCTGCAAAATTTGAACATCTTTGCGGGTAAACGATTTGTAGCGTTCAATTATGTTTTTTAATCCTTTCCCAGTGCTTTTATGTAATAAATTTTTTATCTGTAAATTATTTTTAATCAATAAATAATCATTTTCCATATAAACTTTTACTTTCAATATTTCTTCTGACGAAATCCGGTTATGTTTAATGCAGTTTTCCAATAAAATCTGAAGCGAAAGTGGCACAATCCGGTATTCAGAATTAAAATCTTCCACCACCTCAAATTCAAGTCCATCTTCAAATCTTTTCTGAATCAGATTCATATAAGTCCGGCTGAAGTCTATTTCTTCCCGGAGAGAAACCAACGGTTTGTCATTTTGCTCCAGCACATATCTGTAAACAGAGGAAAGCTCACTTACAAATTCTTGGGCTTTGTCTTGATTCTCTGAAATCAATCCGTTTAAAACATTCAGGCTATTGAACAAAAAATGCGGCCCGATTTGCGATTTCAAAGATTCATGTTCTGTTGAGATCTGAACGGTTTTTTCCTTCTGTTCCTTGAGCTTATTGGCTTGATATTCCCGAATAAAAGAAAACACATAGAACGTAATGGCAATGGTACCAGATATCCAAACTAATTGTTTAAATGAATCAAGTGATTTAATTGATAATAACCAATTTATAATTTCATTAGGACTATTACCATGAAGCAGAAGCATAATAATATACAATATGCTTCCGACAATAATTGTAGCTATAATGCTTAGACAAACTCCTGCAATCAACCGCTTCAAAAAAACCAGCCAGCCACTTCCTTCAAAACTCCTTTGGACCAATAATGAAACAGGAGCATTTGCCAAATACAGTCCGTAGGTAAAAAATGCCGTCCATCCTAAATTTTCCAATGCCAGGTTCCAGGCTGGTAAATTCCCGGTGTTAATGATATAAAGCAACACAGACAATAATGTAATAATCAGCACCAATACTGTGGAATACTTTAGATGGATGACCAGCTTATTCATTTTCAAATTATCTCATTTCAAATTTCTAAATTGACTTTATTTTTTACAGGTTGTATTCAGAATCTCGTCTACCTGTTGTTCACCCCATTTAGGCTCAAAATTTTCTTTCTTTTCGGTCCCGAAAATGGTTTTTGCGTTTTCAATTTGCGGACAATATTCTTTCGGGTCTTTCCCCCAAAATTCAGCTCCGCCCATATTGTATTGAGCCAAAAGATACATTGCTCTCGGATTTTTAGAATCAATTTTCAGCGCATCGTCATAATCTTTGATAATGGCTGACGAAAGAACCATAGCATAAGTTTGCGGGTCTTTAGCCACTTTTACCGTACGAAACAATCCTCTTAAAGTTAAAACCTCTGATTTGTTTGGGGAAAGAGCGTCCAAAGTCGAATATTTCGCTTCTAATTCATCTACCGATTTAATCGCTTGTGCCTTGTCTTGTGAAAACGCGTTCAGCGTTCTTATGAACATGGAATAATACAAAGGCAGCCAGTTTTCGGCTTCTACTTTTGCGATTCGGTCAAAATGCTGGGCGGCTTTTTCCATATCATCGGTAGTTTTTGCCTCACCGAATTCGCTTAACGCTTTCTGCATTTCGGTTTCGTACTTGGATTGCGCATTTGAAGGAATTAACAATCCCGCTAAAACAACGGTCAGAATAATGATGAAATTTTGCATAATAGTTTGATTTTTTAGTTTGATGAACCAAAATTCGTTTATGCATTAAATGTATCAAAAAAGTTTAGGATGAACTG
>CAZKOC010000060.1:0-10114 GCA_964554275.1 uncultured Weeksellaceae bacterium | reverse complement strand
AAGAATGTACAAAATCCTTCATTTTAGGAATAACTTCAAACTAAATTTATACATTTACATTTCACAATAAAATGGTTAACACATGAAAAAACTTTATTTTTCGGCTGTGCTGATAGTGATTTCAACAATATCGGTATGGTCTCAGAATGCACAGATGCTCAATCTGGCAAAGAATTACCTAACCCAACACGCTACAGAATTAGGATTAAAAAACTCTGATTTTCAGGAATTAGAAGTTCAAACTAATTATATAAATGAAAAAACAAGTGTTGAACACGCTTACCTTCAACAATTTCATTCCGGATATCCCATCTATAACGCCATTGCCAATTTTACCATGAAAAATGGACAGGTTGTTAATTTTTCGCACACTTTGCAGTCAAATGTACCACAAAGAGTAAATGCTTCACAGGCAGGCCTTTCATTGGAACAGGCTGCAGGATTAGCTGCTCAAAATTTTGGCACAGTACTCAATGCGGAAAACGGAGCGAGAGTCAATACAAGTTTTGACAATGTTTTGGTTTACTACCCAACTTCAGATAATAAACTTACTTTATCCTGGGTTTTACATCTGAATGTAAAAGTTGAAAATGAGTTGAAAATAATGGAAGTTGTCGTAAATGCGCAAACCGGCGAAATTATATCGCAACACAACCATTTATTAAGCTGTAATTTTGAACATGGTCATTTTACAAACCCAACTACAGAATACAAACAAAGTGAAAATGTACAATGGCTGAACAACCAATTTGCACTAAATACCACTTTAAATGACGGAGCGCAATACAGAGTTTACAAGCTTCCTATAGAAGCACCAACATTTGGCGAGAGAAGTTTGGTAGTTTCCCCTGCAATCAACAATGCTTCTCCTTTCGGATGGCATGACATAAATGGTGCTGAAGGAGCTGAATATACCCATACACAGGGAAATAATGTAATAGCAGTGAATGACCAAAACAGTGCAGGATTGAATTGGTTATACAATGGAGGTTCCTATGAATTTACAGGATTTGCAGAAGGTGGTAGTGGATTAATCTTTGATTTCCCTATAGATTTCAGTAAAAGTATGTATGAAAGCCCCGATGCGTCCACTACCAATTTGTTTTATATGAATAACATGATGCATGATGTTTGGTACCAGTACGGATTTACCGAAGCTGCAGGGAATTTTCAGTTAAACAATTATGGAAATGGCGGAGTTGGAAGTGATGAAGTAATGGCTTTCGGACAAACAGGAGAATCAATGGGACAAATGAACAATGCTATGTTTGGTACCCCATCCGAAGGACAAAATCCATATATGATTATGTTTATGTGGACTTCCAACCAAGGAGATGATCATTTATTTTCTGTCAACACACCCGGGCAATACCAGGGAAATTACAGCTCCATTTTAGCTGGTTTCGGAGGGAGTTTACCCAATCCCCCTATTACGGAAAATTTAGTAGTAATTCAGGATGATAATGCGGGCGGGGGTACAGATGCAAATGACGGATGCGAAAATATCACAAACGGCGCGGCTCTGAATGGAAAAATAGTTATGATCAGGAGAGGAAACTGCGACTTTGACATAAAAGTTAGAAAAGCAGAAGACAATGGCGCTAAAGCTGTAGTAATGGTAAATAATGTTGCAGGAGCACCTATCACAATGGGAGGAGATGATACGACGATAACAATCCCTTCGGTTATGATTAGAGATACAGATGGTAATCCTATTATCACCGCCTTGTTAGGGGGAACGACCCTAAACGGGTCTGTTCCGAAAGAAGGCCATAATGATGGCTACAAAGACGGTACATATGACAATGGGATAGTAGCTCATGAATACGGACACGGAATTTCGACAAGACTTACAGGCGGCCCTGCCAATTCAGGATGTTTAAACAATCAGGAACAAATGGGTGAAGGCTGGAGTGATTATTTCGCATTGGTAATGACCATGGAACCGGGAGATCAAGGCGCTGACGGACGTGGAATCGGGACCTATGCCGTTTCTCAGCCTACTACAGGGATTGGTATCAGACCTACACGTTATTCTACCAATATGACTATCAATCCTTCAACTTATGACAGAATTAAAACCGCGGCCATTCCTCATGGTGTGGGTTACGTTTGGGCCACTATGTTGTGGGAAATGACTTGGGAATTGGTTGACGAATATGGATTTGATCCTGATTTGTACAACGGAACAGGTGGAAATAATTTAGCAATGCAATTGGTTACTGACGGTCTGAAATTACAACCTTGCAGCCCGGGATTTGTAACGGGCCGTGATGCAATCCTACAAGCTGATGCAGTTAACAACGAGGGAGCCAACCAATGCAGAATCTGGAGAGCATTTGCCAAAAGAGGATTAGGATACGGTGCATCTCAGGGAAATTCAAATAATGTACAAGATGGTATTCAATCTTTCGATATGCCACCGACTGAAGTTTTGGATTGTACGGAAATTTTAGGAGTGTCTGACTCAACTAATTCAGAACTTAGCATCTACCCTAACCCTACACGTGGTGAAGTCTACATTTTAACCGATAAGTCTTATGATGACACAAAAGTCTCTGTTTTGGATTTAACAGGTAAAGTGGTTTACCAAACAAATTTAAACCTAAATTCTAAACGTGGCACTTTGGACATAAGCAATCTTGCTGTTGGAGTTTACATCATTAAAATAGATACCAAAGAAGGAATTATTACCAAAAAATTGATTAAAAAATAATCAGGTTTTTTTCTTAAGAAATACAAAAGCCGGTTCAAATTAATTGAACCGGCTTTTTATTTTTAAAATTCTTAATTTTTAATTTCCTTATACCAACCGCTGTATTTCACATAATTATTTGCGATTCGTTCAATTTCGCCTTCTTTCAGATTCTGCGAGACCATTCCGATTTTTTTAGCAGGAATTCCTGCCCAAAGCTCCCCTTCTCTTATATATGTTCCCTGCGTCACAACCGCGCCTGCTGCGACGATACTGTATGATTCTACCACACAATCATCCATCACAATAGCACCCATTCCTATCAAAACATTATCGTGAATTGTACAACCATGAACTATGGCATTATGTCCTACCGAAACATTATTCCCAATCATTGTCGGGAATTTCTGATAAGTGCAGTGAACCATAGCATTGTCCTGTATGTTTACTTTATTTCCTAATTTAATAAAATTTACATCTCCACGCAAAACTGCGTTGTACCAAATACTACAATCATCTCCCATTGTAACATCACCTATGACAACGGCAGTTTCTGCAAAAAAACAATTCTCTCCAAATTGCGGTTCCTTTCCTAATAATTCTCTTACTAAAGCCATAAAATTAAACTATCAAAATAACGTTTAAATATACATAAGTTGGCTTAATTTTGCAGCATGATGAGAGTTTATATAGAAAGTACGCATAACCCGCACATACTGAAATTCGTGTGCGATGAAACTTTGACTGTAGGAAGCCTGGAACTGGAAAAAAATGACCCTGCAACCGATTCATTGCTGGCACAGGAATTATTGCAATTTCCATTTGTTACAAAGGTTTATATAACCGCAAATTTTGTAGCAATCCAAAAAACAGAAAACATTGACTGGGAAATGGTCGTTGAAGATTTAAAAGAAACCGTTAACCGTCACTTAAATGAAAATACAATCATTATGCGCCAGCAGGAAGATCCGTTTACACTTTATGCGGAATTAACACCTAACCCTGCGGTGATGAAATTTGTTTCCAATAAATTATTATATGCCGGGATTGCAGAAGTAAAATCGGTTGGGGAATCTGATCAGGTTCCTGTTGCCAAAGAGTTATTTCAGTTTCCTTATGTAAAAGAAGTATTCATTACTGAAAATTACATTTCAATTACCAAAACCGAAGATTCCGATTGGAATGGATTGGCACTGGAGCTGCGTTATTTTATTTTGGAGTACCTGCAATCGGGAAAAGAAATCGTGAGCAGGGATTACGTCCCTTCTCACACACAGTTTCAATCTGATTTTACACCAAAAGAATATACCGATGTTGAAATGCAGATCAAAGACATCATTCAGGAATACATCCAACCGGCAGTGGCGGGTGATGGAGGAAATATTGAGTTAATTGAATTTGAAGAAGAAACCAAAACTGCTAAAATGCTCTTACAGGGTGCTTGTTCAGGCTGCCCTTCTTCAACCTTCACTTTGAAAAACGGAATCGAAACAATGTTGAAAGAGATGATGCCGGGAAAAGTTGAACATGTGGAGGCTATAAATGGGTAAATTAAACCAGATGACGGAATTTTAAAGATAAAAATTAAGGTCTTCTGTGAAAATAAGTTCTGAATTTTTTAATTTTAATATCTTGAATATAAAATTCTTTTTACTATATCTGTTTCCATTTTTTTGTATTGCTCAAAATACAGAAACCCATTATGCACGTTCCGTTATTGAAACGCTCACTTCCGAGGAATTTGCAGGACGGGGATATGTAGAGGACGGAATGTTGAAATCTGCGGAATTCATAGCAAATGAATTTGATAAATTAGGATTAGATAAAGTAAATGATACCTATTTTCAGGAATTTACGATGCCTATCAATGTCATTCAAAATGCGGAATTGAAGCTAAACGGAAAAGAATTGAAATACGGAATTGATTTCATCGTCAAGCCCAATTCCAAAGGTCAAAATTTCCATCAGAAACAAATTTATGAGTTTGACCCGCAGGATTATGCAGGTTCACTAAAATTTGAGTCTTCATTTATTGACTTTATGTATCGGGATATGAATTCACAAAAAGGAAAACACATTGTATTTCCACCTTATAAATTCGAAGTTGATTCGTTGAACCAATATTACAAAAGCTGGCCTTCCTTTTACAAACCCGAAGAGAATCGAAATCGTGTGATTCTCTATTTTTCTAATGATAAATTAACATCTTCATTATCGCAAACGCAGGATAGCATATCTGAATTTTTTATTAATGATAAATATTATAGTAAAAATCTAAGTATTGATGATTATAAAATTGAATCTCAGCTTATTAATGATTTTAAAGTGAAAAATATAATTGGGAGGATCGAAGGTGAAAATAAAGACTCCGTAATTGTCATCACCGCACATTACGACCATTTAGGGAAAGTTGGAAATACTTATTTTCCGGGTGCAAGTGACAACGCGAGCGGTACAGCTTTTTTATTGAATCTTGCTAAATATTATTCCAAAAGCAAACCCAAATATACATTGATTTTCATTGCCTTTGCAGCTGAAGAAGCCGGGCTTGTCGGTTCTACTTATTTTGCTGAAAACCCTACAATTGATCTATCCAGAATCAAATTTCTTCTAAATTTCGATATTATGGGCGCCGGCGAGGATGGAATTCAAATCGTGAACAGTTCCATTTTTACAAGAGAATATGAATTGTTAAATCAAATTAATTCAGAAAAGAAATACGTAAAACAAATCAAAAAACGTGGAGAAGCTTGTAATTCAGATCATTGTCCGTTTTACGAAAAAGGAGTCCCTTCCTTTTTTACATATACGCTTGGTGGTCCGGGACATTACCACGATGTTTTTGACAAGGGTGAAACCTTGTCATTGAGCGAATTTGAAAATTTGAAAAAATTGTTTATTACGTTTATTGAGAAAATTTAGTTGCCGTAATTGAATAAATTAAAGGCAATTTATTACCAAATTTTTTGATTCTGAATTTTCCTTTTTCAACTTCGATTGAACCCGGAAATATATCGTATGGGGAATAATCATATTCATCAAAAGTATCAATTTCTAAACCATTATTTATCAATGAATTAATTACTTCACTCAGACTATGATTCCATGAAATATTTTCTACACTTTCGGAAAATTTCCCATCTGTGTAAGATGAATCTTTGATTTCGATAATGAGTTCGTCTTTGAAATAATTATATGCAATATCTTCAAAGTCATCGTCATACATCCAGACGTATGGGTGAAACTCCACAAAGACAAATTTACCGTTAGGTTTTAGAAAATGAGAAACAACTTTTGCCCATTTATCTAAATCTGGCAACCAACCGATAGTCCCGTAACTGGTAAAAACTATATCAAATTTTTCACCTGAATGATTGGGCAAATCATAAATATCACAACAAATAAATTCCGCATCCGAATTATCATTCTGAGCCAGCTCCCTGGCAAATTCTATGGCTTTATCCGACAGATCCACACCGGTAACTTTTGCGCCCAAACGTGAAATAGAAATGGAATCCTGTCCAAAATGACACTGCAAATGCAAAACAGATTTTGATTTTACATCACCCAATAAATCCAATTCGATGAAGTTCAGCGACGATTTTCCTGCCAGGAATCCTTTTACATCATAAAACTCTGAATCAAAATGCAATTCTGCTCGTTTGTTCCACGAATTTTTATTGATTTGTATGTAATTCCTTTCTTTCAAATTGGCTTCAAATTATTTCAGCTTCAAAAACTTCAGAAAAATACTTTTTAACTTTTTCTTTGACTTCTTTCATCAGAACTTCATTTCCCAATTCTCTTTCAAGAGAAGTCACGGCTTTGTCTTTAATCCCACAGGGAATTATGTATTCAAAATATTTCAAATCCGAGTTTATGTTGAGTGCAAATCCGTGCATTGTAACCCAGCGTGATGCTTTTACGCCCATCGCGCAAATTTTTCTTGCGTAGGGTTTTCCAACATCCAGCCAAACTCCGGTCTCACCTTTTGAGCGTTCCCCTTTCAATCCGTAATCAGCAATGGTTTTGATAATGACTTCCTCCAGATTTCGCATATAGAGATGAATATCCGGTTTGAAATTATCCAGATCCAGAATAGGATAACCTACCAATTGTCCCGGACCGTGATATGTAATATCCCCTCCCCGATTGGTTTTTACAAAAGTCGCATTGATATCTTTCAGCAAATCTTCATTTGCCAGCATATTTTCAATATGTCCGCTTTTACCTAAAGTATAAACATGCGGATGCTCGACAAACAAAAGATGACTAGTAGTTTGCTCAAAATCTGTTTGTCCGTTTTTGTCTTTTTCACGGTTTCTGGATTTTATGTCAACCGCTTCAGCCAACAGGTTTTCCTGATAATCCCAGATTTGCTGGTAATCCTGATGGATTCCTAAATCTTTGAAAAAGACTTTATTCATTTATTCAAACTCTATTTGGAAATTATATTTTTCCGGATTTTCAATCAGCTCCATCATCGGAACTTCAACGGTCATGGTCTTGCCATCTAAGCTATAAGTAGCATTTTCTATATTTGATTTTTTGATTTTTTTAGGGAAATGATATTCCAGTTTATAAGTAAACATATTCATCATTTCTTTGGTTGACTCTGTAGTATTGTCATCTAATCCATCCAGAAATCCTTTGGTTTTACCCGCTATCCTATTGAAAGTCTTGCCATCATATTTAAATTCCAGTGTTTTGAGCATTCCGGACTGAGCCAGGCCTTCCGCCATTTTTGAATCTTCTTTTTCAAGTTTATCTGTAGCTTCTTTTACTTTTTTCAAATAGGCATTGAAACTCTCTATATTTTTCTCTTCTAATCCAATGCTCATTATCCCTTCTGTATCATTGATGACCATTCTTACTTTCATTTTATCCAAAGACTTCATAAATTCTCTCTGCGCATCATTAATCGAATCAGGAGATATCTGCGCAAAATTTTCAAGCTCAGCAAGAGATATTATAGTATCTACGGGAAACTCGCCTATGCTCCTTAAAGAATCTTTTGTCGACTGAGTATATATAAAACCGATCATTTCAGAAAAATCAAATTCGGTATCATATTTTACGGCTCCGCTTTCCTGGATAAAAACACGTTCGGTAATTTGACAGGATATAACTAAAATTGCGATGCTAAAAAGTAAAAAAAGTTTTTTCATATAGATTTTTAATGATACAAAGTTAAGTCTTTCAACAGAATTATCTCGTCTAAAAAATCAAATAAAATTGGCTCCTTGTGCCTTGTGCTTTTTACTTTGTACTTATTTATGTAGTTTTGAAAAAAATGAATAAAATGATGAATTTTAGAACGATCTTACTAAGTACATTGCTGATTTCCGCATTTTCATTCGCCCAAAAAAGCGGTGGAATGTGGATTCCGACCGAACTCAATGAAGCCGAAATGAAACAAATGGGAATGAAAATTTCCGCTGAGGATATCTTCAACCCAAATGCACCCAGCATCAAAGATGCCATTGCTCATTTTGGCGGAGGATGCACTTCTGAGGTGATTTCTTCCAAAGGTTTGTTACTTACAAATCACCATTGCGGATACGGACAAATTCAGGCACATTCCAGCGTGGAAAATGATTATCTGAAAAACGGGTTTTGGGCGATGAATGCTTCTGAAGAACTACCCAACGCAGGTCTTACCGCTACTTTTATCATTGATATAAAAGACGTTACCGATAAAATCCTTCAAGGTGTTTCGGGTGAAATGGCCGAAGAGCAACGTCAGGAATTCATCAAATCAAATATAGAAATCATTTCAAAAAATGTGGTGAAAGAATCTTATCAGGATGTTTTCATCCGTCCGTTTTACAAAGGAAATAAATATTATCAGTTCATCACGGAAACTTACCGTGATGTAAGATTGGTTGGAGCGCCGCCGAGCAGCATCGGAAACTTCGGAATGGATACCGATAACTGGTCATGGCCACGCCATACCGGTGATTTTTCTTTATTCCGGATCTATGCAGACAAAAATAATAAACCTGCTGAATATTCAGCTGATAATGTTCCTTATGTACCTAAACATTTTCTCCCTGTTTCCATCAAAGGGATTGAAGAAGGAGATTTTACTTTTGTATTCGGATTCCCGGGAGCTACAGATGAATATCTTCCCGCTATTGCTTTGGATCAAACTTTAAAAACAGTAAATCCGGCAAGAATTGGTGTGCGTGATGTTGCATTGAAAATCCTGAATGAAAAAATGAGAAAAGACGATGCTACAAGAATCAAATATGCTTCTAAATATGCCAGGATTTCCAATTACCATAAAAAATGGACAGGTGAAAGTTTAGGTTTAAATAAGTCCGGTGCTGTTAATTTAAGATTGGATTATGAAAAAGAATTTACAAAAAGAATTGAAAAAGATCCTAAGCTCAAAGCGGAATATGGAACTATTTTGAGTGAATTAACCGAACTTTACCGGGCAAAAGAAAAATATGAAACGGCAGAAATTTATTTCGATGAAGCCATTTACCGAAATTCAGAAACATTCCGCGTGGCACTTCAGTTACAACAATTATTAAATGCGAAAGGAACCGAAAATTATGGAAACCTTAAATCAAGATTAATCAATTACCTGAATGGACTGTATAAAGATTACGATGCAGATTTAGACCAGGAAGTTTCTTTGGCTTTGATTGATTTATACAAGAAAAATGTTCCGAAAGAATTTTTGCCTGAAAACTCCATTCAGATTGATGCCGTGACATTTTCAAATTCAATCCTTTCAGGAAAGAAAGAAATTAACGGTGTAAAATTGACTGAAAATGCAGAACAGGCGATGGCAGACGATGCTGCATTCATTGCCGCGTTGGAAAGCGATCCGATCCTGCTTCAGATTTCTGCAATCGAAAAGGCTTATGAAGAAAAGGTTTCTCCAAAATACACGGCACTTTCAAATCAAATCAGCCAGTTGCAAAGAAAATATATGAAAGCGCAATTGGAAGTTTTCCCTGACAGGAAATTTTTCCCGGACGCCAATTCAACATTGCGTGTAACTTATGGAAAAGTAAATGGATACAAACCTGAAGACAAACCAAGATATGAAGCCGTTACTTACCTTGACGGGGTGATGGAAAAATACAAACCCGGTGATTATGAATTTGATGTTTCTTCGAAACTGATTGAGCTCCACAAGAAAAAAGATTACGGTATTTATGGTAAAAAAGGAAAGATGCCGGTAAATTTCATTGCTTCCAATCATACAACCGGCGGGAACTCCGGAAGCCCTGCACTGGATAAAGACGGAAACCTCATCGGATTAAATTTTGACCGTGTTTGGGAAGGAACCATGAGCGATTTACATTACGATCCTGAAATCTGCCGAAATATCATGGTGGATTCCCGGTATATTCTTTTTATCATCGATAAATTTGCCGGAGCCGGTTATTTATTAGATGA
>CAZKOC010000059.1:0-10301 GCA_964554275.1 uncultured Weeksellaceae bacterium | reverse complement strand
TTCCTGAAATGTTCTCTACCGGATTTTCCATGAATGTGGAAAAAATTGCCGAAGCGCCGTTTGGAGCCACTTACGAATGGATGAAATCCATCTCAATAGAATTAAATTGTGCCATTTGCGGAAGCATTTCTACGGAAGAAAACGGAAAATTTTATAACCGGTTTTATTTTGTAACTCCTGAACAAACAATTGTTTATGATAAAAAACATTTGTTTGGCTACGGAAAAGAAACCGAAGCTTATTCGCCCGGAAATGAAATTATTTCTTTTAAATATTTAGGCTGGAAAATCCGTCCGATAGTTTGTTATGATCTGAGGTTTCCAGTTTGGTGCAGAAATTCAGATAATTATGATTTAATGATTTGCCCCGCCAACTGGCCTGAAGTTCGGATTGAGCCTTGGAAAACACTTCTAAAAGCCAGAGCCATTGAAAATATGGCCTACACAATTGGTGTAAACCGGATCGGAACAGATGATTACGACTTGAAATACAATGGGGATTCCAAAGTCTTTGATCCGGTTGGAGAAGAATTAAAGTTAAATCCAAAAAAGAAATTCATACTTCAAACTGAACTTTCCGCATCATCTCTCAAAAATTACAGAGAAAATTATCGGTTTTTAGAAGACAGAGACAGTTTCGAAATCCGTTAATTTAGCTTATTTTTGCCTACTTAATTGAATCAATGAAGAATATTCGTAATTTTTGCATCATTGCCCATATTGATCACGGGAAAAGCACACTTGCAGACCGCCTTTTGCAAATTACCAAAACTATTACCGACAGGGAATTGCAAGAGCAAACCCTGGATGATATGGATATAGAAAGAGAAAGAGGAATTACCATCAAATCTCATGCTATCCAGATGGAATATGAAAAAGACGGAGAAACATATATTCTTAACTTGATTGACACGCCGGGTCACGTAGATTTTTCCTATGAAGTATCCCGTTCCATAGCAGCTTGTGAAGGCGCTTTGTTGATTGTGGATGCGGCACAAAGTATTCAGGCTCAAACCATTTCGAATTTATATCTGGCATTGGAAAACGATTTGGAAATCATTCCTGTTCTAAATAAAATTGACTTACCAAGTGCAAATCCGGAAGAAGTTACAGACGATATAGTGGATTTGCTAGGCTGTACTCCCGATGAAGTCTTGCGCGTGAGCGGTAAAACCGGGGAAGGCGTTGAGCATCTGCTTCATACCATTATTGAAAAAGTTCCACCGCCAAAAGGTGATCCCGATGCACCGCTTCAGGCATTGATCTTTGATTCGGTTTATAACCCTTTCCGTGGAATTGAAGCTTTTTACAAAGTGGTAAATGGCGAAATCAGAAAAGGTCAGCAGGTAAAGTTTATGGCGACCGGAAAAAAATACGGTGCCGACGAAATAGGGACTCTGAAATTAAAACAGCTCGAAAAGAAAGTCATCAAAACGGGTGATGTAGGTTACATAATTTCAGGAATTAAAGATGCAGTTGAGGTAAAAGTGGGAGATACGATTACTTCGGTTGAAAACCCTGCCACAAAAGCGATTGAAGGATTTGAAGAAGTCAAACCGATGGTTTTCGCCGGAATTTATCCGGTAGATACCGAGGAGTACGAAGAATTAAGATTCTCAATTGAAAAGTTAAGGTTAAATGATGCTTCGCTGACTTTTGAACCGGAATCATCTGCAGCATTGGGATTTGGTTTCCGTTGCGGATTTTTGGGGATGCTGCATTTGGAAATCATTCAGGAAAGACTGGAACGTGAATTCGATATGAACGTAATCACCACTGTTCCCAATGTTTCCTACTATGCTTACACAGAAAAGGAACCGGAAAAGGGCATGTTAGTAAACAATCCTTCTGAACTTCCGGATCCTTCAGGTTTGAATCGGGTAGAGGAGCCTTACATCCGGGCTTCCATTATTACAAAAGCCGATTTTGTTGGACAAGTAATGACTTTGTGTATAGAAAAACGGGGAATTTTGAAAAATCAGAATTATCTGACTCAGCACCGTGTCGAACTGATTTTTGAATTGCCTTTGGCGGAGGTTGTTTTTGACTTCTATGACCGGTTGAAATCTATTTCAAAAGGATATGCCTCTTTTGATTACCAACCATTGGACATGCGTGCGTCCAAATTGGTAAAAGTTGATATTTTAATCAATGCGGAACCGGTTGATGCGCTCTCGGCTTTGATTCATGTGGACAATGCCTACGGAATCGGGAAGAAAATGTGTGAAAAACTGAAAGAATTAATTCCGAGACAACAATTCGACATTCCGATTCAGGCAGCCATCGGGGCAAAAATCATTGCCCGTGAAACCATCAAAGCACTTCGTAAAGATGTAACTGCAAAATGTTATGGTGGAGATATTTCCCGTAAACGAAAATTGCTTGAAAAGCAAAAAGCCGGAAAGAAGAAAATGCGCCAGATAGGACGGGTAGAAGTTCCACAATCCGCATTCTTAGCCGTTTTGAAATTGAATGATTAATGTATAAATGTTCTTCCTTGCAATGATGAATACCTTATGTCATCACAATTGTGGAGACTGACTAACGAAGTGATCTCAAGGATTAATTACTTCCAGAAATACCATTTACTTCCGTCAAAGACCGCAAGTGATTTAGTTGCCGTGTCAAAGCACATCATTCCCGGATAAGGGCTTTTCACATTCAAATGCGGACTGGGTATTTTGGGTAATATCATTGCTTTGTCAGGAGATTCCAGGATCAATATTCCTTCTGCAGAACTGCTGTCTGCTCCTATGATAGTTCCATCGCCGATATCAATATTAGGATTTATATCAATTTGTGCGGAACTGCCTTCTTCTGTAGATAAATCTACCCATTGATCATTTTGATACATTTTTACTTTACTGTCTAATGTATCAAAAACAAATGTTCCATTTACAGGGTTTACGTCCTCAACGCTTGTTACAGCCGGAAGGATGATCCCCCGGGTATTATCCGGTTCGTCGTAAAAATCCAATAGTGTACTTGTTCCGCTTACGTTGTCTTTTCCTATAGCTACCTGTGCATTTGCAGATACAGCTAAAATTATAACTATTGTTAAATTAATGAATTTTCTATATTTCATTTTTTTTATTTTTTATTGAGGGAGAATCCTCAAAATTTATATCCTATAAGATTAATCACAGTCTTGTTGTATGCAATGCCACTGATTTCCATAAAAGAGCTTTACACAATGGACACTTTCATCATAAATTAACATTCCTTCCTGAGGATCCTCAATCGTCATTTCATTGGCAATACGAGTGATTACAAATCCCTTATTCTTGGATTCCAGTACGATAAATCCGTTCGGAATATTTTCCATCCATTCTTCTAATTGTTTCTCCAATGTACTGATACCCATAGAGGATTCAACACCTCCCGGCCCCATATCGGGGTCTTCAATACAGGAAGGACAGTCTTCCAATACGTATATTTCTTTTTCTACAGAGTCGTGACAAAATCCTTTAGGGCTCCATACTGTATAAGTTATAGTGGTGATGCCGACCATGTGCGCGGTTAACATCCCAGTGATAGGATCTATGGTAGCGACACTTGGGGTATCACTTTCCCACAAAAAGTAATGGTGCCCTTCTTCGTCCTCATCCCAATCATCATACTCGTCAGAGAAAAGATAATCATTGGTAAGTTGAAGTTCTCCACCTGGTAGAGGACAAACATAATTCTTACCATTGATTGATTCAATCGGATTTAAAACGGGCGTTGCATTGAAAATGGGAAATAAATCTTCAGATGGGAAACGGCAGCTTGCTTTGTCGATGTTTCCGTCTTGGGCATATAACAGACGGTAATATGCCTGGTCTGACGGAGAGAAATCTTCTATTGTGTATGTATCCGTTGTTTCTCCCGGGATGTCAACCCAGCTTTCCGGATCATCAGCATTATCGCTTTTTTGCCATTGATAAACTACCGGGACACTTCCCCAGGCAGTGGGTGGCCATACATAATCATCGTTTACAATATCGGGATCAGGAATATATACTACGGTCATTATAAGATCCTCTCCACCACAAACTTCCAGCTTTTCACTTTCTATTTGCATATCAAGGCGTATAGGCGGCGTCATACAGGCATAAACTGAAATGTCATCTATTGCCAGGTCATTTCCACAACCTCCCGGTGCTTTGTTGAACAATACCAGGTCCACATATTCATCCTCATCGCTTGTGGTAAAGATGAAAGTATATTCTACCCATTGGGCGTTAGCATTATATTGTATTTCTCCGGAAGTTCCGGCTCCCAATACATCACCAATATTATTTTGGATAAAATAACCAATTTCGGGAAGGATTAATACTCCGGAAGGATCATCCCCGGTACAGTAAACATAGTCAGCTTCCGAGTTTATATTTGCCACCCAGACACTCACCGTATATTGTGTATTGGAACAAAATTCCTCTTCGAGGTCAATACGCATCCGGAAAAATTCATGCGGTTCCAGGTCGGCATTCATAATCATATAATAACCATTAGGCAAGCCTGTATGATCAGGCATATTTTGCCATACGTTAAATGCATCATTGGCATTTTGACCTATCACATAACGTCCGTCTGCTACATAATTACTTTCATCTTCGCTCCAAGTTCCCGGAGGATTGGGAGGTTCAAAATATTCGAGATTTGTACGGCCTTCAGGCAATTCTCCACCAAAAATAGAAACCCCTGATCCGAAGTTTTCCTCAAATACAGGGTTTTCGGCATTTACGTCACACTCTAAAAACTCTTGACCAACCGGAGATAAAATAGAATATGCCCTGTTATTAATAATATTATTATCAAAAATTGCTTCTGTTCCGGTTATTTCAGCAATGGAAACATAAGCTGCCCCTGCGCCTGGAAGTACCTGCGCTTCAATTGTAAGAGTCGCGGTAGCCGCATTGATCATATTACCGATTGTCCAGACACCTGTCCCTGAATCATAGTTCCCCGTAATGGTTTCATGATTTACATACTGGAGCCCATTGGCAAGCAAGTTATTTATAATAACTCCTGTAGCAGGATTAGGACCTAAATTTTGAGCAGTTATTGTAAAGAAAATGTTGTTGCCAATATTTGGAACTTCATTATTAACGGATTGAGTAACTTTTAAGTCCACCGCATTTCCTAAATTGGGTGTGACCGTAGCGTTATCTTGATTATTACCCGGATTTGAATCGCCCTGCTGTGCGAAAACAGAAGCGATATTGTTATGATTTCCTCCTGCTCTGGCAGTTGCGGTAATTGTAAAAGATGCCGTACTAGCAGGTGCTAAATTACCTACATTCCAGGTTACGGTCCGGGTAACTACATCATAAGTTGCTCCTCCACTGTTACCTGTATAATTATATCCTGACGGGATCACATCTTTTACCATCACTCCGGTTGCAGGATTAACTCCTATGTTTTCTACCCCAATGGTAAAAGTAACCGGGTCGCCAATATTTGGAGTCGGAGGGCTTGCCGTTTTGGTAATGGCAAGGTCAACAGTATTGGTTATATTGTCATTGGCTGTATTATTGCTCGGCGTTGGGTCATCTACACTTCCGCTGATAGTAGCATTATAAGTATAATCTCCGGTAGCCAGTACTTTAGCGGTAATTTTTAGGTTGGCGTTCGCTTCATCGGCAAGGTTCCCAATGGTCCAAACCCCTGAGTTACTATTATATGTGCCAATACTTGGGATGTTACTCACATATTCAAGACCGCTGGGGAGGGTAGCGGAAACAGTAACTCCTGAAGCAGAGTCAGGGCCATTATTTATGACATTTATGGTAAATGTTACGTTTTGTCCAACTGATGGAGAGGTATTATCGATTGTCATACTGGTAATTTCCAAGTCAGCCTCGGGGAAAATAGGAGTCACGGAAGCGGTATCACTATTATTCCCCGGTACGGGGTCACTTGCACTGTGAGTTACAAAGGCGGTATTTGTATAATTACCTGTGCCCAGCACCTTTGCTGTAATGTCAAAAGAAGGAGCAGGTCCGGCAACTGCCAGATTTCCAACGCTCCAGGTTACAGTTTTCGTACCTGCGTTATAAGTTCCCTGTGTTGAGTTTACAAACTCATATCCCGAAGGAATTACATCTGTAACAGTAACTCCGGTGGCATCATTACCTTCCAGATTCTCTACCTCTATAGTAAAAGTAACATTGTCCCCAACCATCGGCTCGTCTTCATTTACCGTTTTGGTAATTTTAAGGTCGGTAGATTCTAAATCTGGCTCGGGAATGACTTCGAGGACAGCCATATTGTTAGATATATTTGTTTCTACCCCTGAAATTGTGATGCTGGCAACATTTTTATATTCATCAGGTGCACCTGTAGGTGATTGTGGAATAGCAGTAATAGTAAGTGTTGCAGGACCCCAGCTGTCCCAAGTACCTCCAACATTCCAAACACCTGTTGAAGGAGTATATGTTCCGTGTGTAACAGTATATCCGGGGCTTCCGGTTATGACATATCCGGAAGGAAGTTTGTCTATTACTTGAATAGCATCAGATCCCCCTGTTGACCCACTTTTTTGCACTTCGATGGTAAACAACACGGGAACGCCTGCTAATGGATTAGGTTCACTTATCGTTTTTGTTATTGATAAACTCTGTGAACTATAGTCAGGTGAGCTATTAACAATACCTGTACTAATTGGACTATCCGGGTCATCAGGTGAGGTAACGGTAGCATTAGCAGAACTATACTCCCAAAAATTAAAACTATATGTTGTGTTAAAAATTAAAACCGCAACACCTCCGGGAGATATATCAAATCCATCCCACCTAATGTTTTGTGCAGTGGTAAATGTTGAATTTAATCCCCCATGTGAAGCTTTATAATTACTTGATAAATTGGTGAAAGTCCAACCTGCATTTAGCACATCATTTACAGATACATTGGTAGCAGGTGTCGTAGTGCTATTATTTCGAACGACTATCATAAAAGTAGCATTGGTGCCATTTCCATTATGCCTTATCGTTTGGGAAATCTCCAAATCTGCCTGTGCCAAAGTAATAACAGGAGCAACAAAGAAAAATAAAATAAATATAAGTTGTAAAAGGAGTTTAGTGTTTAGAAAGTTTAGTTTTTGGTCCATAGATATAGTTTAGGTGAATGTTGAAATCATTTTTAAGGTTTTAGAATTAATACTCATAGGTTACAGGCCAATAAAACGCTGTTTCCATTCATAGTAATCGTTAATAGGTTGGTTTAAAAGTAGGTAAGTGCCTGCAAACCTACAAAAAATTATATGAATGAGAAAAAATAATATTTAATGCCGCGGTTTTTAATTTAAACAACCTAAAAAATAAATTTAAAGCTATTCCTCAAAAGAATTCCAGCCTTGCGCAGTCAAGGGCACAGCAGATTCACTTCCTTGTAAAATGAGATAATTTTCCGCATTTTGTTCGGTTGTGTGCCCTATAACTGTCAGGTTGGGATTTCCTTTTATTTTTGGAAACTCATTTTGTGAAACGGTAAAGAGTAATTCGTAATCTTCTCCGCCATTCAGTGCGCAGGTTATAGGGTTTATCCCAAACTCCTCTGCGGTTTTTATAACCATCGGATCAAGTGGGATTTTTTCCTCATAAACCTTGAATCCGTATCCGCTTTGTTCCGAGAGGTGTAGGATTTCGGAAGAAAGTCCATCCGAAATGTCAATCATTGAAGTAGGGGTAACTTCTAAATTTTTTAAAAGTTCTATGATGTGCTTTCCGGCTTCGGGTTTTAACTGTTTTCCTACAATGTAATCGTATTCAGCCAAATCAGGTTGTGTGGCAGGATTTACTTTGAAAACTTCATTTTCACGTTCCAAAACCTGTAACCCCAAAAACGCGCCACCCAAATCTCCGCTTACAACTACCAGATCATTTTCCCCGGCACCATTCCTGTAAACCAAATCTTCCCGGTTGGCTGTTCCTATTGCCGTAATGCTTATGATAAGTCCACTTGTAGAAGAGGTCGTGTCCCCACCAATCAAATCTACTTTATAATTTTTACAGGCAATTTTGATTCCTTCATATAATTCATCCAGGGCTTCTACCGGAAAGCGGTTCGAAACCGCTACGGAGACCAAAATCTGACTTGGAATGGCATTCATCGCATAAATATCGCTCAAATTGATGATGACTGACTTGTAGCCCAGATGTTTCAATGGAACGTAAGCCAGATTGAAATGTACCCCCTCCACCAGCATGTCGGTTGAAACGACGGTTTCTTTTCCGTCAAAATTCAAAATAGCGGCATCGTCTCCAATTCCTTTCAGGGTTGAAGTATGTTGAATTTCAATGGATCCGGTAAGATGTTTAATCAAGCCGAATTCACCTAATTTTTCTAATGGAGTAAGCTGTTGTTCTTTTTTGTCTAACATTTATTGAAATATTTTTGGGTCAATGTTTACAGGCTTTACAGGCAGGTTTTTGATGTCTTCCATCGTTAATCTTCTCACCTTCTTGGAATCAATTGCCAGAGATAATTTTTCTAACATTTCAGCAGCAGGTGGTGTAATTTTTCTTTCACTCATTGAAAACCAGACTCCGAAAACTTTTGAATAGGCCAGATGCGTCCCGTCTTTTTTCAGATAAAGGTTATGTTCAAATTCAAACATCTCTCCTTTTTCAGAAATTCCCGTCTGTTCAACGCTGATGATGATTTCCTGTCCGTCATGTGCTTCTTTGAAAAATGAGAACTCTTCTCTCAAAACCGCGGGGCCTATGTCCCATCTGGCAAGATTGTGCATGGTAACTTCATAGCTTCTTAAATATGAAATCCGGGCAAAGCTCGTAAAGTTCATATAGGAAGCATTTGCCAAATGACGGTTGGCATCCAGATCAGACCAGCGCACCGTGGTTTCTGTAAAAAAGAGATTCATTTAAAATTTGATTTCAGCAAAGATACGAAGTGTAAATAAAAAAGCCGCTTCTGTGAAAGATTAGCGGCTTGTCTGTCTGATGAATATTTATTTATTGTTTGGTGTAAATAAAAGTAATGTCTTGTAAAATTTCAACTCCGCCTTCTTCGGTGTTGCCAGCATAGAAGCCTTCCGGAATTACAAAAGATAGTTTGTTGCCGGTCAGGGTAGCGTTAAAGGTCTGTCCGTCAATAGTTATTGCAATAGTGTTTTGGGTTTGTATCCAATTGAATGGTGTTTCTTCAACTTCTTCTATGCACTCTATGCTGAAGTCTTCACCCTCTATGGTTATGGAAGCATAAGAATTAGAAGTAGCGACTCCGGTGTTATTAGGAAGAAATGACATAAGTTCGTTTTGGTAACAATTGGTTTCTGTCATTAAATTAGAGTTTGGAGCTCCGTCTTCATTGAAATCGTAAGGTTCTTCCAAATTTAATTCTGTCAGTTTCCAAACACCGGGAATGATCACATCATCTGTTAGATCTGGATGATAGCTTTCATCTTCCCATGGATCACAGGAAGTAAAAATTAAAGTGCATGCTATTAAGTAAGCGCTTAATTGTAATATTTTTTTCATGTGTTTCTTTATTTCTTTAATTTGGGTAAATGTAATATTTTTTATAAAATTAATCTGAATTTAACATTTGAATTAACTCAGATTCAAACCCTTTTTGCAAAAGGTAATTCCTGATTTTTGCTTTCTTTTTGAAGCTTTCCCGCTCATTTTTCAACGATTCTTTTTTCTTTTCGAATAAATTTTTCAGCGTTTGCAGATAATCATTTTCGTCAATTTCATTCAAGCCGGTTTCAATCAGTTTCATAGGAATTTTTCTTTTCTTTAATTCCGAGCGAATTTTAATCCGCCCCCAATTTTTTTGACTGAATTTCCCTCTCGCGAAACTTTTTGCGAAACGTTCCTCATTGAGAAATTTATTTTCAATCAAATAAATGATGATTTCGTCTTTTGCCTCCGGAATTAAGTTGAATTCATTTAATTTATTTTCAACTTCCCAATGGCAGCGGTCTTGGTAAGCACAATATTTTGCCAGTTTATCACGGATTTCGTTTACGGTAAAAGAAGTTGAATTATTTTTTGTATCCAATTTTATTTCGTTCTATTTGTTCAGTTTCCTGATTGTCTTTTTCCAGTAAGTAATTAATTGCCTGGCAGATATCTTTGAAATTCTTATCGTATTTGGACTCCATTTCTTTTAATTTACCGGAAAGTTCTTTATAACTCATCACAAATTCTTTCAAAGAAATGAAAGCATCCACAATTGCAATGTTGGTTTGAATGGCTTTTTTACTTCGCAATACACTTGCAAGCATTGTGACACCATGTTCGAAAGCAAAAGGTGTAATATTCACATTTCTCTTTGTTTGGTTAGATGCGGTCGCAA
>CAZKOC010000058.1:0-10334 GCA_964554275.1 uncultured Weeksellaceae bacterium | reverse complement strand
AATAAGGATACGAATTGTTTTCATATTTTCAAAAGTAGGGAATTGATTTGAGAAAATAATTAATCTGAGAATTCGAAAGCGAAATTTTAATTAAGCCCTCACATCTCCAATCTCCTCCACCTTATCAAAAACACTTTTGGCAAACGGGCAAAGCGGAATGATTTTCAGATTATTTTCACGGGCGAATTCTACCGCGGCCATCACCATTTTTTTCCCAACACCCTGTCCTCCGAAATCCGGATTTACTTCTGTATGGTCTATGATGAACTTATTTTTTCCTGCCCAGGTATAGGTCATTAATCCCGCCTGAGTTTCATTTTCCTGAACGACAAAAGCTCCCTTTTTGCCGTCGTCTTGTCTTTCTATATTCATGATTTTATGCTTAATGCGCCCGATGGGCAAATTGATACTTGTTTGATTAATTTTTCACTTGTTGCATTTTCCATTCTTATCCACGGTTTCTCTTTAGGGTGGTAGACGTTAGGAAGTGTTCTCACGCACATTCCTGAATGTGTGCACAATTTCGATTTCCATAAAATGGTAATTTCACCGTTAGAATATTCTTTCGTTTCCATGTCGATAAGTTTAAATTAATTCACTTTTGATTTCAATATTGTTTATCAACATTTTATGTACCGGACACCTCCCTGCAATTTCATAGAGTTTTTCAATCTGCTCTCCGGTTAAATCTCCTGTGATTTGAATGTTTTTTGTAAAAGTTGTTATGTTCAATTTTAAATTTCTGATGAAATCAACTTCAATCGTCACTTCATCCACATCCCAACCTTTTCGGTCGGCGTACATTTTTACAGTTGCAGTGGAGCAGGTTGCCAAAGCAGCCGAAAGCAATTCTCCCGGATTCGGCCCTAAATCTTTTCCACCTGCGGTCAGAGGTTCGTCAATGACAAAATTATGCGAATCACTCACTACTACCGTTCTGTAATTTTCCTTTCCTATTTTTGCTTTAACGCTTGTACTCATTATTTCATTTTGATATTTGGGTTTTGTGGTGGAAGCAGAACAAATTCGGTTTCTCCCGTCACTTTTGAGAAACGCTGATCTAACCAATCTTGTTTTGCTTTTTCAATCCGTTCTTTACTGCTTGAAACAAAGTTCCAGTAAATAAACCTTTCTTCCGGAAAAGGTTCGCCTCCGAAAATATAAACGGTTGTATTTTCTGCCATTTCAAATTCACAAAGTTTTGTGTCATTGGCAATCAGAATATGTTTGGATTCATATGTATTGTCACTATCCACTATGCTCCCTTCCAAAATGTACAAAGCGCTTTCTCCGAACAATTCATTTCCGATTCTGACTTTTGCAGCCGCTTTTGATTTGATTTCAATAAAATATAATGAACTATGAACCGGAACCGGGGATTTATGTCCTAATGCTTCGCCTGCTATCAATTTAAATTGCAATCCTTCTTTCTCCCAACCCGGAATTTGACTTGCTTCCACGTGAAAAAAAGCAGGCTCTGTTTCTTCCAGTTCTTTTGGAAGTGCTACCCAGATTTGCAATCCGTGCAATCGTTTATCGGTCGTACGAAGGTATTCCGGCGTTCTTTCCGAATGTACCACTCCTTTTCCGGCTGTCATCCAGTTAACTGCCCCAGGCTGGATTTCCACCTCCGAACCGATGCTATCCCTGTGCATAACGGCTCCTTCGAACAGATACGTCAAAGTTGACAAACCTATGTGCGGATGAGGAGGAACATCAAGGTTTTGATAATCCTTGAGTTCTGCAGGCCCCATATGATCAATAAATGCAAAAGGACCAACAGTTCTTTTTTGTTTAAACGGAAGTAATCGTCCGACCATAAAATTACCGATATCGGCCGCGCGTTCTTCTATAATTAATCCTACGTTTGACATAATTTCCTGTTTTGTTAAAAAACTTTGACAAAGTTTTGAACTTTGTCAAAGTTGATTTGAAATGATTAATCCTCTAAATATCCGAATTTTCCAGTATTATAATCATTAAATGCTTCCAAAATTTCATCTCTTGTGTTCATCACAAAGGGTCCGTGTGCCACAATCGGTTCGTTAATGGGCTCTCCGCCCAGAATCAATACAACAGATTTCCCCAACGCTTCAATGGCAAACTCTTCCCCTTCATTTTCAAACAAAACAAAATGATCTGCCGGCACAATTTCTTCACCATTTACTTTAATTTTTCCTTCTGTAACTAACAAAGCCGTATTGTAATTAGCAGGAAAATTAAAAGTAGCTTTTCCTCCCTCATTCATTTTTGCATTCAGTAAATTTACAGGAGTGAAGGTACCGGCGTTTCCTTTGGTCATTTTGTACTCTCCCGCAATTACCTCAACTATGCCTCCGTCATTTTCCAATTGGAACTTGTTAATTTGTTCATTGGTTATGGATTGGTATTTAGGTGCAGACATTTTATCTTTTGCCGGAAGATTTACCCACAATTGAACCATTTGAAAATCACCACCCTTTTTGGCAAATTCTTCTTCGTGGTATTCTTTGTGCAAAACACCCGAAGCAGCAGTCATCCACTGCACGTCGCCTTCTCCGATTATGCCTCCGCCACCCGAGCTGTCGTGATGGGCAACTTTTCCGTGATAAGCAATTGTAACCGTTTCAAATCCGCGATGCGGATGTACACCGACTCCTCTCGGGCTATCTGTCGCGGGAAAATAGTATTTGGAATTATAATCCAGCATGATGAACGGATCCATCCTCTGCATATCCAGGTGATAACCGCCCGGAATGAAATTATGTACCCTGAAACCATCCCCCACCATGTGCGGTACAGGCGGTGCTAAAACCAATTCTATCTTTTTTGTTTGCATATCGTAAATTTTTGATACAAAATTAGTTTCGCAGAGATTTCTGTACATTGATGTAGGATAATTAATAATATTTGTCATTCTGAATGTAGTGTAACGGAATGAAGAATCTGTTGAAAAACAATGAGACTCCTCCTTTGTCGGAAATCAAAGATTCGACGAAGTCAATGACAAATGGCAAGCTTCTAATTTTATAGTAAAATTTTACCCTGGCTTGAAGTTTTTCCGTGCCAATTCTTTCCGGACGCGGCTCAATGATTCCGGTGTAATTCCCAGATAAGAAGCTATCATCCATTGTGGAACGCGCAGCAAAATATCGGGGTAAAGCCTGATGAAATCCATATAACGGACTTCGGCCGATGCGCTGATGAGTAAATTTATTCGTTTGTGAAGATGACGGATGTGATTGTTCAGTGCATACATATTGAACCTTTGAAATCCCGGACTTATTTCCGATAATTTTTCGAAAAAACCGGTTTCGATCAAAATCACTTCCGAATCCTCCACTGCGTCAATAAATTGTTCGGAAACCTCATCAAAAAGGACACTTGAACGGTCAGAAATGAACCAGTTTTCCGGAGCGAATTGTAAAAGGTGCTCTTTTCCGTATTCATCAATCGTATATGCACGAAGCAGTCCTTTCGCTACGAAAAATGTATGATAACAGCCTTCTCCTTGACGAAGCAGAGTTTCGCCCCTTTTAACTGATTTTCTTTCCAAGTTGTCATCAATAATGATTTCTATTTCCGGAGTCAGTTCTACCGATTTTTCCTTGAAATAATTTTTTATCTCATCAAACATTCACAAATTTTGGCTTTAAATTACGGCTTTATTTGTACTTTCATGCAAGAATAAATTAAATACATGATTGACATTTTAAATAAATCCGAACTGAAATCTGTTTTATCCAAATTATCTCCTGATAAACAGCCTGTCTTCGGGATTATGATGCCTCAGCATATGGTTGAACATCTGGCAATGGTAACAGAATTTTCCAACGGCAAACGCACTTCGGAACTTCAGAAAAGTGTGGAAACTTCCATGCGCTGGAAACAGGTATTGATCTACACCGATTATGAAATGCAGCCCGGTGTGAAAGCTCCTTTTATTCCTGATGATGCTTTGGTTGATTTGAGATTTGCCGATTTAAATGAAGCCATTGACAACCTGATGGATGAATTAAACGAATTTCAAAAATTCTTTAAAGAAAATCCCGAAAAAGAAGTGATACATCCGGCTCTGGGTATGATGAATTTTAATGAATGGGTCATTTTTCATAATAAACATTTCACACATCATTTTGGCCAGTTCGAGTTATTATAAAAACAGGGGCACAATGCAACAAAAAAGAGACGCAATGCATTGCGTCTCTCTGTAAAAATTATATTTAACGATAAGACTTCTCGACTCCGTTCGATGTGACAATATAGAATTATCCTTTCAAGACAGATCGTGAAATCACGATTTTCTGGATTTCGGAAGTTCCTTCGTAAATCTGGGTAATTTTAGCATCACGCATCAAACGTTCCACGTGGTATTCTTTTACGTAACCATATCCGCCGTGGATTTGAACCGCTTCAACGGTAACGTCCATCGCAGTTTTGGATGCAAACAATTTCGCCATCGCTCCTTCTTTGTCGAAGTTTTGTTTTTGATCTTTCAACCAAGCTGCGTGCAGGCAAAGATGTCTTGCCGCATCAATATTTGTAGCCATATCGGCTAATTTAAACGCAATTGCCTGATGTTCTGAAATTGGTTTTCCGAATGCCTTACGCTCCTGTGAATATTTTAATGCCAACTCATACGCACCGCTTGCAATCCCCAATGCCTGTGAAGCAATCCCGATCCTGCCGCCTGAAAGTGTTTGCATAGCGAATTTGAATCCGAAACCGTCTTCACCGATTCTGTTTTCTTTTGGGACTTTCACATCGGTAAACATCAATGAATGAGTATCAGAACCACGAATTCCCAATTTATTTTCTTTTAATCCAACCTGGAAGCCTTCCATTCCTTTTTCGACAATCAAGCAGTTGATTCCTTTATGTCCCAGTTCAGGATTGGTCTGAGCAATTACCAAATAAACCGAAGCCGTTCCGCCGTTTGTGATCCAGTTTTTGGTTCCGTTCAGCAAATAATAATCGCCTTTGTCTTCTGCGGTCGTTCTTTGTGAAGTTGCATCTGATCCGGCTTCCGGCTCTGAAAGACAAAATGCGCCGATTTGCTCTCCTGTTGCTAATCTGGTTAAGTATTTTTGTTTTTGTTCTTCTGTTCCAAATTTTTCCAATCCCCAGCAAACCAAAGAATTGTTTACAGACATTACCACCGAGGCAGACGCATCAATTTTTGAGATTTCTTCCATCGCCAAAACATACGAAATTGTATCCAAACCACTTCCGCCGTATTTTGGATCGACCATCATCCCAAGGAAACCAAGTTCCCCCATTTTTTTGATTTGTTCGGCCGGAAATTTCTGATGTTCATCACGCTCGATCACGCCCGGAAGTAATTCTGTTTGTGCAAAGTCTCTCGCCGCCTGGCGTATCATCAATTGTTCTTCTGATAATTGGAAATCCATTTTTTGTTTGTTTTTGTAAAGGTCAAATATAACATTTCTAAAAAACCCGCAAAAATTTAGAATAAACTTATTTTCATGTATTCAACAATCATCAATAAATAAGGAACTACATAGCTTTCATTCCATAATTTTTCATCGATCAGTTTGATAAGAAATGGGTAAGTGTAATAAATAACTGCGCTTAACATAATGATGTGAAGCAGCAAACCAAAAACAGCCCCGCCCAACCGATTGAAAAACCCTAAACCAACTCCGTGGATGACTTCATGAAAGATTTTGGAAATAATTTTTATGGCTAATACAATTAGAACAATCGTCAGGATGAGGGAAACAATTTTAACTAATGCTTCGGGTATGAATTCCTGCTGGCTAACAAAGCTTTCCAACAA
This sequence comes from uncultured Weeksellaceae bacterium, assembly GCA_964554275.1. Classification (GTDB taxonomy): domain Bacteria; phylum Bacteroidota; class Bacteroidia; order Flavobacteriales; family Weeksellaceae; genus Moheibacter. The sequence goes on along the minus strand of CAZKOC010000058.1, from coordinate 4,555 downwards.
ATTTGAAAAATTAAATCCGATCCAGATCGCCAGTCCTATCCCTAAAAACCCTGAAATGGATTTAATGAATCCTTTCTGAAAACCGGCAATCAATCCGATTCCTAAAATTATCGATAAAATGATATCGAGGCCGTTCATTTAGTGTGCAACCAAATGTTTTTCACTGATTTGCTTCAGTACTTTTACCAGGGCATTTACATCTTCCCGGGTATTGTAGCAGCTATATGAAATTCTTACAGGCGTAATTCTTTCAATTGTATCTGAATCCAGTATGGATTGAATAACCATGGAAACTTTCGAAGCTCCCGAACTGCAGGCGCTTCCTTGTGATACTGCAATTCCTTTTAGCTCCAATTCAAATCCTATTAAAGCATCTTTAAAAGGCAGACGTACATTTAAAACGGTGTAAAGGCTTTTTTCCAAATCGGCTGAAAGCCCATTGAATTCAACTCCGGGAATTTCTTCTTTTAATTTTTGAATGGTGTAAGATTTTAAATCTTCTATGTGTCTCGTATGCTTATCTAAGTCGGTTATTGCCATTTCAAAAGCTTTTGCCAATCCGACCACTCCGTAAACATTTTCAGTCCCGGAACGAAGATTCCTTTCTTGTCCGCCGCCGGTAATTTGCGGCCTGAAATTGAGTGATTTCCTTACAAACGCAAAACCAATTCCTTTCGGACCATGTAGCTTGTGCGCACTGCAAGATGCAAAATCAATCTTTAATTTGCTTAAATCCATCGGATAATGCCCTAGGGTCTGAACAGTATCCGTATGAAACAATGCATTATTTGCTTCGCACAGTTGCTGCACTCTTTCCACGTCCAATAAATTTCCGATTTCATTGTTGGCATGCATCAAAGTTACAAGTGTTTTCTTGTCAGACGATTTCAGAATTTTTTCCAATTCATTGTAGTCAACAGAACCGTTTCCATCTAATCCCACCCTTACTACTTCCACATTTCTGGATGATTCCATTTCAGAGACGGTTTCCTGAACACATTTGTGTTCCAGGGTTGAAGTTATGATTCTTCTTACCCCCAAGTGGTCAACACATGAGCGGATAATAAAATTATTTGATTCTGTTCCACAGGAAGTAAATACAATTTCAGACGGGGCAACGTTTAACAATTCTGCGATTTTCTTTCGTGAAAGTTCCACCTGTGCTTTGGCTTCTCTACCAAAAACGTGTGTAGATGAGGGGTTTCCGTAAACATTTTGCATACATGCAGTCATGGTTTCTATGACTTCTCTGTGCATGGGTGTTGTTGCTGCGTTGTCTAAATATACTCGTTGCATATTAGTTTTTATTTTGAATGATGAATTCCACTTTTGGGTTAGATACTTTATCAATGGCCAGCATCAATAAAGGGTTTGTAATTGCCATAGTTGCCATCTCCGATGGTCCCGATACACTGTATTGAACCTCAATTGTATTTTCTTTATTTGAAACTGATTCTATTTTGTATTCAGTCCCGCCGCTGTTCCGGCTCTGGAAATGTTTTACTATTATTATTTTCTTGGAAAAGTCAACTTTGGGAGCGCTCATCGCCGACTGGTGTGTAACCTGAGCCCAAAGAGCGGCGAATTCACCCTGGTTTTCAATTATATTCGTTTCCTCAACGCCATTTCCTCCATATTCGGATTGATAAAGAATTTCAAAATCATTCATAGCAGTTCCGTTCTGGCTTGTAACTTTAGAATTATTACAGGAATTCAACATGAATATAATTCCAAAAAGAATTGTAAGGATCGATTTATTCATTGTTTGAAATTTCTTTCAAATTTAAGGAATAAATTTCGGAAGCGGTAATTAGTCCTTTAAATCTTTGAAACGCATCAGATCAGAAGTAAGGAATCTCCATTCGGGCGTAAGCATTTGACCATCTTTTGCTTCGTACCAAGGACTGATATCATCTCGTGAAGGATTGGCAATAATTTGAATCTCCTGTGCCGGCTGGTAACTTTGGGCAAGTAAAAATAATTTATCTCCTTTTGAATTTTTAACCAAATCTACCACTACCACAGCATGGCCGTTGGGGTTGTTTTTCTGAACAAAAATATCACCGACCTGAATATCTTTTAACTTTACCGGAATCAAATCTTCACAAAAACTCGGTGTAGAAACCTGTTCCATAACATAATCAAGGTATTCATAAAATTTGGTTTTTGAAGTATCATCCCTGGCATATTCCAAGAATGAATATTTTACATTGTTGCCGTGAAAAGCTATTTTATGGAATTCATTTTTAGCAAAAAGATACTCTGATTTTAAACGAATAATAGCGTCGGCAGAAGATTGTAGGTCCTTCGGAGAAATAGGCATATCTATTACCGAAACATAAATATCAGGATTGGGTTTTATCTTGCCGTCATATAACCGTACCGGGGCACCTTCGGGTTTCAGATTTAGTGTTCTCAGGTATTCGCCAAAAGAATTGGCCTTAAGCTCTACCCTTTCATAGCCCAACGGCGCATCAAATCTTTCGAGGATTGTCTTTCCGAAATCATTGATCATCGGAGTTGACTCCACCATACTCAATGAGTCATAAGACAATGCACCGCCTTGATTCATTGTGTTGCAAGATGATAACAATATTAAAATGATCGGTATAAAATGAACGATTTTCATTTGATTTTCCCTTTGCCCTCCATGTCATAGCAAATATTGTTCCAATCAGGGCTATATGTAAAAAACAACCCTAATCCGTATTAACGAATTAGGGTTGTAAAATTAACTATAAGTAGTAATTAATGATTTATGATTCGCAGCTACTGCAACTTACCAAGTTCGTAACCAATTCTTTTGACACACTTTGACTTCTTTGGTAATAAAGTGTTTTCACGCCCAATTTCCACGCTTCTATAATTAAATTATTAACGTCTTTAATTGGCAATTCTGATGGGATGTTTAGATTTAAGCTTTGAGATTGGTCTACAAATTTCTGGCGGATGGACGCTTGTTGGATGATTTCCAGCTGACTGATTTCCTTAAATGTTTTGAATACCGCTTTTTCGTGATCAGTCAATCCTTCTACCTGCTGTACACTCCCTCCGTTCAACATAATGTTTCTCCACGTGTCTTCATTATCCAATCCTTTTTCTATCAATAGTTTAGAAAGATATTTATTTTTACGCATAAAATTACCTTTAGACAATCCTGCTTTGTAATAATTGCTGCTAAAAGGTTCAATTCCAGGTGATGTCTGCCCTAAAATTGCTGAAGAAGAAGTTGTAGGGGCAATCGCCAACGTTGTGGTATTTCTTCGTCCGTATTCTTTCAACAATTCCGGCTCACCATAAATTCTTGCCAAGTCTTGTGTCGCTTTATCTGCTCTGTCCTGAATGTGTTTGAAAATTTCGGTTGTCAACATTTTAGCTTCCAGTCCTTCAAAAGGAATCATGTTTTTCTGTAGGTATGAGTGCCAACCTAATACTCCCAAACCAAGTGCTCTGTGTCTTTTAGCGAAACGGTTTGCTGAGGCTAAGTAATGGTTTCCTTCCGTTTTTTCGATAAATTCCTGTAATACAGCGTCTAAAAAGAAGATCGCTAATTTAACCGCTTCCGTATCTTTCCATTCGTCATACAATTCCAAATTCATAGAAGATAAACAACAGATAAACGATTCGTCTTCGCTTGACGGCAACATAATTTCGGAACAAAGATTACTTCCGTGTATACGCATATTCAGGTCTTTGTAAACCTGTGGTTTGTTGCGGTTTACATTATCTGAAAAGAGAATGTAAGGAAGTCCTTTTTGCTGGCGGCTTTCCAAGACTTTGGCCCAAACCTGGCGTTTTTCCATATCACCATCAACCATTTCCTGCATCCAGTAATCGGGAACACAAACTCCTGTAAATAAATTCTGGATTGGATTTCCGATACTTTTTATTTTCAAAAATTCTTCAATATCAGCATGATCAATATCTATATATGCTGCAAAGGCACCTCTTCTTACACCTCCCTGCGAGATGGTATCCATCGCCGTATCAAACAATTTCATAAAGCTAACGGCTCCGCTACTTTTTCCGTTATCGGTAACCGCACTTCCTCTTTCTCTCAACGAACCGAAATACCCTGAAGTACCTCCACCGATTTTGGTTTGCATAATTACTTCTCCCAATTTATGTGTGATGCCTTCTATGCTATCAGGAATATGAACATTGAAACAAGAAATCGGCAAACCTCTTTCCGTACCCATGTTGGCCCAAATAGGTGAACTGAGGCTCATCCACCCTCGCTCGACCATTTCCATAAAAGGTTCTTTCAGTTCCGGCTTGTAAAGACGTTTTGCAGCGGCTCCACAAACACGCTCTATGGCACCTTCTACGGTTTCCCCTTTTAATAGATACCCACGGTTCAGGATTTGCTCACTTTCTTCATTCTTCCACCATAATTTCTCTCTTAATTCAGGCTGAAGGGAGGCTTGTATAGGTAGTTCTTTGTCTTGTAATTCCATATTTTGAGAGTTTTTAGTTTAAAATAAATCGTTAGCGGTGATAGGTTTATCGTGTTTGGTATAGTCTGTCGGGCGTTTGGCAAAGAAATCATCCAAAC